>NZ_JAGMUE010001076.1:0-574 GCF_019049165.1 Streptomyces sp. AC627_RSS907 | reverse complement strand
GCCTCGCGGTCTTGCGGCATCACTCCCCAGTGGCATCGTCACGACACAGGGCGTCGTCGGCTCCGTAAGGGGGTACCGGCACCCGCATGACCCTGTCGGCGGAAGTGCTTGCCGAGTCGACCCTGCGCGATGCGATCGGCCTGCTCGTCAGACTGGTCGAGTCCGCGGGCGCGCTGATCATCTTCATCGGCGCCGTATGGGCGTTCGCGCAGTTCGTACGCGCGGGCATGCGCGGGCGCGGCAAGGTGGCGGGGTTCAACCGGATCAGGCTGAGTCTGGGGCGGTTCCTGGTGCTGGGCCTGGAATTCCAGCTCGCCGGGGACGTGCTGCGCACGGCCGTCGCGCCGAGCTTCGCCGAGATCGGGCAGCTGGCGGCCATCGCGGCCATCCGGACGGCGCTGAACTACTTCCTCGGCCGGGAGATCGCCCAGGAACGGGCCGAGATCGAACGGAGCGAGACGACGCCCCCGCCTGGCGCCAAGGGCCTGCCGACGTGAACGCGTGGCTGCAGGCGGGGGCTGTGCTGACCACCGGGCTGGGCCTCGTCGCCGCGACAGCGGCCTGGCACCGGACG
>NZ_JAGMUE010001075.1:0-1352 GCF_019049165.1 Streptomyces sp. AC627_RSS907 | reverse complement strand
CTTGCGCGGAACGGACGTCACGATCCGACGAGCCACGGCGGCGGACGCGCGCCGGCTGACGACGCTGGTCCGGCGCTCCTCCGCGTACGAGGGGCGCTACGCCGCGATGGTGGCGGGCTACCGGGTCGGCCCCGACTACATCGCGACCCACCGGGTCTTCGTGGCGGTGGACGCGACGGATCGGCTGTTCGGGTTCTACTCGCTGGTCCTCGACCCGCCCGAGCTGGACCTGATGTTCGTGAGCGACCTCGCGCAGGGCCTGGGCATCGGGCGGCGGCTGGCCGAGCACATGAAGGCACAGGCGCGCGCCGAGGGCATCGCCAGCGTCCGCGTCGTCTCCCACCCGCCGGCCGAGGGCTTCTACCGCAGTGTCGGCGCGCGGCGCGTGGGCACCCTGCGCGCCAACCCGCCGTCGGTCGCCTGGGACCGGCCGGAGCTGGCCTTCGTCCTCGACTGAACGGCGCGCGCGACGGATCGAGGCAGGGCGGCGCCGAACGAGTGTCGGCGGCGATCCGGCCACGTCTACGGCGTTCGGCCGGGGCGCGGCGCGCCCTCGTGCGGCCGGAAGGCGACCGGCGCGTCGAACGCGGCCCGCCGGGTGGCGCGGCGCAGCGCCGCCAGGATGGTGCCGCCCAACGTCAGCACGAGGACGACCGTCAGGACGGCGCGCGGCAGGTCCCAGCCGAGCGAGGTGGCCAGGTGGTAGGCGAGGAAGCGGGACAGGTTCTCCGGCAGATGGTCGCCGGGCACGAAGGAGACGCCGGAGCCCAGGCCGCCGATGTACGGCCAGCCCTGGAGGTTCATGATCAGGCCGTAGAGCGCCGACGACAGGGCCCCGTACGCGGCGAGCAGCGCGAGTTCCCCGCGGCCCCGTAGCCGGTGGGGGCCCGGCAGCAGTCCGGCGCCCATCGAGACCCAGCCCATCGCCAGCATCTGGAACGGCATCCACGGGCCGACGCCCCCGGTCAGCAGGGCGGACGCGAACATCGCCACCGCGCCGAGCACGAACCCGAAGCCCGGCCCGAGCACCCGGCCCGAGAGCACCATGAGGAAGAACATCGGCTCGATGCCCGCGGTGCCCGCGCCCAGCGGGCGCAGCGCGGCGCCGGCCGCGGCCAGCACGCCGAGCATCGCGATGGCCTTGGCGTCCAGGCCGGTGTCGGCGATCGTCGCCACCACCACGGCGAGCAGCAGCGGCAGCAGCGCCGCGAACAGCCAGGGCGCGTCCCGCGAGTGGGCGAGCCCCGACTCCGAGTCGGCCAGCAGCGGCCAGCCGAACGCGGCCACGCCGATCGCGCTGACCAGCACGAGCGCGGCCACCGAGCGCGGGCCGAGGCGGATCGGCCGGGACT
>NZ_JAGMUE010001074.1:0-611 GCF_019049165.1 Streptomyces sp. AC627_RSS907 | reverse complement strand
GGGACGGCTCCGCCGAGAAGCTGGACGAGAACCTGGCCATCGCCAAGGAGCTGCTCGCCGAGGCCGTCAAGGCGAAGATCATCCTTGAGGTCGAGATCACCCCGACCGGTGGCGAGGAGGACGGCGTCACGCACGAGATCAACGACGAGCTGTACACCTCCGTCGCCGACGTGGAGAAGACCGCCGCCGCCCTCGGCCTGGGCGAGAACGGCCGCTACCTGCTGGCCGCCTCCTTCGGCAACGTGCACGGCGTCTACAAGCCGGGCAACGTCGTGCTCCGCCCCGAGCTGCTCCGCGACCTCCAGGACGGCCTGGCCGCCAGCTCCGGCAAGGCCGACCCGTTCGACTTCGTCTTCCACGGCGGCTCCGGCTCCACGGAGGAGGAGATCCGCACCGCGCTGGGCAACGGCGTCGTGAAGATGAACCTCGACACCGACACCCAGTACGCCTTCACCCGCCCGGTCGCGGACCACATGTTCCGCAACTACGACGGCGTGCTCAAGGTGGACGGCGAGGTCGGCAACAAGAAGACCTACGACCCGCGGAGCTGGGGCAAGCTCGCCGAGGCCGGCATGGCCGCCCGCGTCACCAAGGCGTGCGCCGACCTGCGC
>NZ_JAGMUE010001073.1:0-686 GCF_019049165.1 Streptomyces sp. AC627_RSS907 | reverse complement strand
CCCTGGTCGAGGCCGACGTCGTCCGGGGCCGCACCCTCACCTCGTATCCCAGCCTGCGTACGGACATCCGCAACGCGGGCGGCGAGTGGGTGGACGAGGAGGTCAAGGTCTGCTCGGGCGGCCCGAACGTGCTGATCACCAGCCGCAAGCCGGACGACCTGCCCGCGTTCAACGAGGCGTTCCTGGCGGAGTTCGGCCGGGTCTCGGGGGACCGGTAGCGGCCACTCCCGCGCCGACCGGGGCGCGACCGGCGGGGCCCGTGGCCACGCCGCGCGCCCCGGCGCCCGGGCCGGAGCGCGGGGCGCGACGGCGCGAGCCGGCTCGGATCAGGTCAGGTCAGGGGCGCCGCCCGAGCAGGGACAGCAGCTTGGTCTGCGCGTCGGCGCCCGGCGGCGGGGTGACGGCCGGGGCGAACAGGCCGGTGCGCGCCAGGTCCGCCGCGTACGGCGAGACCTCGCGTTCGGCGAAGTCCACGAGCGTCCGTGGCAGTTGCTCGTCCGCGCCGATCGCCCGTGACAGGTCCCACGCGTGGACGACGGCGTCCATCGTCATCTGGGAGCAGTAGGCCAGCGCGCTGTCCGTCCCCGAGGAGAGGTGCACGGTCCGCTCAAGCGCGCCCGGCTCGGCGAACGCGGCGAGCGCCCCCTCGGCCGCGCGGTCCCAGGTCGCGACGGGGTCGTCGCCCA
>NZ_JAGMUE010001072.1:0-772 GCF_019049165.1 Streptomyces sp. AC627_RSS907 | reverse complement strand
GGCGAGGTCGATCTTCCGGTAACGCTGGTGCCGCAGGGCCTGCCGCACCTCGCGCGAGACCTGCTTGAGCAGGTCGCGAACGCGCGTTTCGCCGTGCACGGGAATGCGCAGCGGCAGCAGGTTGGCGAACATGCCGGGGACGGTGCGCGTTTCCGCGTCGGTACGCGCCGCGACCGGCAGGCTCAGGACGATGTCGCGCTCGCCGGTGAGCCGGTGCAGGTAGGCGGCGGTCGCCGCGATCATCAGTGCGGACCAGTGCGTTCCGGCGGCCCGGGCCGAAGCGCGCAGCCGGACCGCCTCCTCCTCGCTGAGGAACACCGTCTCGCGGATGCGGGATTCGAAGACGGCGGCCCGCCGGCCGGCGAGTCGCGCCGGTTCCGGATAGTCGCGAAAGCGCTCGGTCCAGTATTCCCGGTCCTTGGCGAAATCGTCCGATGCCCGGTATTGCGCGTCCTTGTCGAGCAGGAGCCGCAACGGGCCCAGGGGAGAGGGCGGGGCGTCGGTTCCGGTGGCGAGCGCGGTGTACAGTTCCGCGGTCCTCCGGGCCACGAGGGCGCCGCCCGCCGCGTCCGTGACGATGTGGTGCAGCCCCTGGTACCAGGCGTACCGCTCCGGCTCCAGCTTGAACAGCGCGTACCGGAACAGCGGGTCGCGGGTGAGGTCGAGGACGCGCGCGAGGTCCGCCCGCATCCACTCCTCGGCCGCCGCGTCCGGGTCGTCCTCGGCGCTGACGTCGAGGACGGGAAAGTCCCATTCGGTGATCGGCTCGTAC
>NZ_JAGMUE010001071.1:0-544 GCF_019049165.1 Streptomyces sp. AC627_RSS907 | reverse complement strand
GCGGGGCGACGTGGCCGACCGCCGGCGGCTCGTCGTGGTGCAACTGCTGCTCCTGGTCGCGGCGTTGGCGACGATCGCCGTGGCCCCCACGGCGGCGGTCCTGCTCGCGGGCATGGTCGCCCTGGGGCTGCTCGCCGTCGTCACCCAGACGCTGGTGGCCTTCGCGGCCTCGCTGGCCCCGCCCGCCCAGCGCGGACGCGTCGTCGGCCTGGTGACCAGCGGCGTGGTCAGCGGCATCCTGCTCGCCCGCACCGCCTCCGGCGCCATGGCCGACCTCGCCGGCTGGCGCTCCGTCTACCTCGCGTCGGCGGTGCTCACCGCGCTGCTCGCGCTGGTCCTGCACCGCGTGCTGCCGCGCCACACCGGCGCCCCGCCGGCGGCCCTGGGCTACGGGCGACTTCTGCGCTCCACGGTCACCCTCTTCGCGCGGGAGCGCCTGCTGCGCCTGCGGGCCGCGCTCGGCCTGCTGATCTTCACCGCGTTCAGCACGCTGTGGAGCGGCGTCGCGCTGCCGCTGAGCGAGGCGCCGCACTCCCTGTCGCAC
>NZ_JAGMUE010001070.1:0-649 GCF_019049165.1 Streptomyces sp. AC627_RSS907 | reverse complement strand
GCCGACTACGGGCCGTCCGGCGCCGACGCGGGGCCCGGGCCACGCGTGCCCCGCAGACGACGCGGCCGGCGAGCCCGCCGTAGCGCGCGGGCGCGCGGTCAGCCGTCGGACGCCTTGCACTCGACCACCGTGGCCGTGGTCGCCCGCTTCGTCGTACGCACCGTGACCACCTCGTCCACCTGCTTCTGTCGCTGGTCGAACGTGAAGTCCTTGCGGCCGACCTCGGAGCCGTCCTCGGCCTGCGAACGCACGGTGCACACGCCCGTGCTGTCCCGGTCCTTGCGCACCTCCAGGTGCACCTCGATGGCGTTCTCCGAGACCGCCTTGAAGGCGATAACCCGTCCGCTGACCTTCTGCTCGGCGACGTAACTGAACCCCGCCCAGGCCACCACGCCCAGCAGGCCGGCCCCGAGCACGGCGCCGATGATCTTCAGCTTGCGATCCGCGCGCTCGTCAGCGGAGCGTCCGTAGCGCTCGTCCGGCCGGGCGTCGCGCACCGTCGCCATGATCATTCCTCCTGGTCAGCTCGCTGGTTGAAAACTCGGAATTATTCCAGCCCAGCTTGGGTCACTATAGGAGGCGTCTTCTTTGACCAAGGACTGAGGATCGAGTCTTGACTGAGCAGCTACGACTGATGGCCGTTCACGCT
>NZ_JAGMUE010001069.1:0-556 GCF_019049165.1 Streptomyces sp. AC627_RSS907 | reverse complement strand
CCTTCACGGGCCTGGACGGCGAGCAGATCCAGGTCTCGCTGACGGCCAACCCCTCCCACCTGGAGGCGGTGGACCCGGTCGTCGAGGGTGTGGCGCGCGCCAAGCAGGACATCATCGGCAAGGGCGGCACGGACTTCACCGTGCTGCCGGTGGCGCTGCACGGCGACGCAGCCTTCGCGGGCCAGGGCGTCGTCGCGGAGACGCTGAACATGTCGCAGCTGCGCGGCTACCGCACCGGCGGCACCGTGCACATCGTCATCAACAACCAGGTCGGCTTCACCGCCGCCCCGGCCGCGTCCCGCTCCTCGATGTACGCCACCGACGTGGCCCGCATGATCGAGGCGCCGATCTTCCACGTGAACGGCGACGACCCGGAGGCCGTGGTCCGCGTCGCGCGGCTGGCCTTCGAGTTCCGCCAGGCGTTCAACAAGGACGTGGTCATCGACCTCATCTGCTACCGCCGCCGCGGCCACAACGAGACCGACAACCCCGGTTTCACCCAGCCGCTGATGTACGACCTGATCGACAAGAAGCGCTCGGTGCGCAAGCTCTACAC
>NZ_JAGMUE010001068.1:0-794 GCF_019049165.1 Streptomyces sp. AC627_RSS907 | reverse complement strand
GCGCCAGTCCGTGCGCCCGGAGGAGGAACTCACCGACGCGGCCCCGGAGCGCGCGAGCGGCTACGGCCCGCTGGAGGCCGTGGTCCTGCGCGAGCAGCAGGCCCGGGTGTACGCGGCCCTCGACCGGTTGCCGGGCAAGCAACGGCAGGTCATGGCCTGGTACCTGGACGGGATCAGCACGGACGAGATGGCCGCCGCGCTGGAGACGACGCCCGCCGCGGTCCGCCAGAACCTGGCCCGCGCCCGCGCCCACCTCAGGCAGCACCTGGGACGACGCGCACCGGAAGGCGCGCCGTGACGCGCGCTCGGCCGCGTCGGGAGCACGCGCGTCCCGCGCCGCCCCGCGCGGCGGTACGGGGCGTCCGCCGGGGCCCGGTCAGGGCGCGTCGCTGAGCATGACGGACAGGGCGGCCAGGACGGAGGGGGCGATGCGGTAGTAGATCCAGGTGCCACGCCGCTCGGAGGTCAGCAGACCCGCCTCGCGCAGCTTCTTGAGGTGGTGGCTGACGGTGGGCTGGGAGACGCCGACGTCGGCGATGTCGCACACGCACGCCTCTCCGTCGGGGTGGGAGGCGACCTTGGAGAAGAGCCGCAGCCGGACCGGGTCGCCGAGCGCCTTGAACATGGCGGCCATCGTCGCCGCGTCCGCGGGAGAGAGTTCCTGCCGGGTGAGCGGAGGGCAGCACGGCTGAACGCGCGGGTCCGCGGCCGTCTCCTGAAGCGTGGGCATATGCCTATGGTGACACCGGCACTTCCCGGACGCCAAGGACCGATCAGGCCCCGCATGCCTGGCC
>NZ_JAGMUE010000109.1:0-14274 GCF_019049165.1 Streptomyces sp. AC627_RSS907 | reverse complement strand
CCTCAACCGGGCGGCGTAGGGAGCGGACGCATCACCCGTCCCCCTGTACAGCCACAGCACACCCGAACCATCCCGGGCCACCAGGTCCGCCCTACCGTCACCGGACACATCACCCGACGACGTCAACAAGCCATACGCACCCCAACCCCCACCAACCCTCAACCGGGCGGCGTAGGGAGCCGACGCATCACCCGTCCCCCTGTACAGCCACAGCACACCCGAACCATCCCGGGCCACCAGATCCGCCCTACCGTCACCGGACAGGTCCGCGCCCGGGTTGGAAGTGCGGGCCGGGATGACCCACGTAGGACGTCCCGCACCCTGGACGTCGGCACTGGTGATCGCTGTGCCCCGGCCCCCGGCAGCGGTGGCGGAGTGCACCGTCAGCCGCATGTCCGTGCCGCCGGCGAGGTAGGCCAGCTTGCTGCCGTCGGGCGACCAGGACGGGTACATCACCCCTCCGGGGTCCTCCGTGATCTGCGTCTCCTTGCCACTCGCCAGGTCGCGGACGAAGACCTGGAGTCCCTGCGACGAGAACTCGATGAAGGCGAGCTTGGTGCCGTCCGGTGAGTAGGCGGGCTGGAGGCCAGAAGTGAGGGACGTGGGTGTACCGCCCAGGCGCGGGTCGTAGAGCTGGATGGTGCTGCCGTGCAGGAAGGCCAGTGTGCCGTTCGGGGCGACCGAGGGCTGGCTGTCGAACACGTGCGGTTGGTCGGGCAGGACGTAGTCGAGCCCGCTGCCGTCGAGGTTGACCTTCATCAGCCGAAGGCGGTCGTTACCGGGTTTGGCCTGGAAGCCCAGGTAGAGCATGTCGCTGTTCGCACCCCAGGCGAGCTGGGTCACCCACCCGTCGGGGTCCTGGACGTCCATGACGACAGGCCGCGCTCCGCTGCCGTCGGGGTTGGCGACCCAGATGTCCCCGTAGCCGTCCTCGCTGATGAACGCCATGTACCGCCCGTCGGGCGAGAAGACGGGGCTGCTGTACTCGGCCTTCGGTAGTCCCTCGCCCGTCGGGACCAGGGTCCGGCGGTCGGAACCGTCCGCGTTCATCGACACCAGGGAAAACGACAGCATGCCGTCGACGGTCGTCGATTCCGAGTACACGATGCGCTGCTGCGGCTCCGCCGCCTGCGCCGAGGTCGCGGATCCCGCGGCCCCTACCCCTCCCAGTGCCAGCACGGCCGCGGCGGCCCCCATCCCCACGTACCGGCGTAGAACGATTCTTGTCCGCATGATCCCCCCAGGATCGCCGTGACGGCGGTACCACTGCGCTTCGCGGGGCTCCTGCCGTCTGAGGTGCCGCACCCTACCTGACAGGTCGGACAGTGCTTCCACCCGTCGCGGCAGCCGGCCCGCACGGGCACGAGCGCGTCCGCCGGAGGCCTACGGAGCCGTGGTTCACCGGCCCCAGGTGACGCTGGCTCACAGCCGTTCCGCCGGTCTAGTCGGACGCGGTGTCCGGAGCGTCCGCTTCGCCGTCGGGAAACATCAGTCGAGCGCCGAGGCTGATCGCTCCCAGCGTTCCCAGCGCGAGGCCGTGACGGAGCCACCTCATATCGCCCTCCCAGTCCTGAGGACGGCCGAAGACCACCCAGAACGCGACGGCGATACCGGTCAGGAGGGTTGCCGTGCCGGCCATCCGGCTTAATGCAGGGCTCATACGCTCATCTTGCACGCGCCGTCGACGCGGGCGGTGTCGGCGCTCCTCGCGTGGCCGGGCTCACAGCGTGCGGCCCGCCGTCGCGGGAGGGTCAGCGCCCTCCCCTCAGGCGCAGGAGCCTTCGAGGACTGCGTGAGTGCGCAACGGGGAGTGTGGAGAGCGCCGGAGCGGCGTCCGCGTGCCGCGGGTGCGGTGGTGGTCGGCCGGTGTCCGCCATCGCGGGCGCCTGGGAACGGCCGCGAGGTCGCCGGGGGTGACACCGAGGCCGGGCAGGGACGGCTGGGGGCGGTTCCGGCGCAGTCGCTGGAGATGACCCCGCCGCTGTCGGGGACCGCCGTCCGCGCGTGGTTGCGGGCGAAGACGACCAGGCGCAGGACCGCGAACCGCGCGACACCGGCGAGTGCGGAGGCGGACAGGTAGACGGCCTGCTCCAGCACCGCGCCGGGCGCCGCCACCAGCTCGTACAGGGCGAGCATCGCCGCGCAGGTGACCGCGTACGCGGCCGCCGCGGAACCGGCCGACTGGGCGTGCTGGCGCCAGGTCGCGCGCCCTCCCGCGCCGAAGGTGAAGCGGGCGTGCAGTTCGGTGGCGAGGAGCGTGGAGACCACGGTGATCACGGCGTTGGCCAGGGCCCAGGGGATCCAGGCGGCGAGGCCCACCACGGCGAAGCTGGAGGCGAGTCCCACCCCGCCGCCGCAGAGTACGAAGCGGGCGAAGGCGGTGAGGGCGCCGGGCGCCGTCTGCTGTCGGCTCTGCGCCGCGTCCATGGTCCCCACCCCTTTGATCGCTCAGTGTGTGGAGCGCGCCCCTCGACCGCGAGGCCGAGAGGCGGGGCCGCCCCGTTCCATGGTGCCATTATGGCGCATGCATGATGCCATTGCGAATCATTTTTGGCGTCACCGTGCCGGCGGTGGCGCCATGATGGCGAGAACGTCGGACATGCGCAGGTCAGCGGCGGCCTGGGGACGTCGACACACGAGGGCGGCGTACGCCGACGTGGTGTCGGAGTACGCCGCCCTCGGGTGGGACGGGCCGCGGGAGGGCCGTCCCCCCGCCGTCGGCCCCGGCTACTTCGGGTCGCGGTTGAAGACCGCCTTCGACCAGAAGTAGCCGAGCGCGGTGAGGGCCAGGCACCAGGCGACCGCGAGCCACCCGTTGTGCCCGATCTCGGTGCCCAGCAGCAGCCCGCGCAGGGTCTCGATGGCCGGCGTGAACGGCTGGTACTCGGCGACCGGCTGGAACCAGCCCGGCATCGCGTCGACCGGGACGAAGGTGCTGGAGATGAGGGGGAGGAAGATCAGCGGCATCGCGTTGTTGCTGGCCGCCTCGGCGTTCGGGCTGACCAGGCCCATGCCGACCGCGATCCAGGTGAGCGCCAGGGTGAAGAGCACCAGCAGCCCGAACGCCGCGAGCCACTCCAGGGCGGTGGCGTCCGTGGAGCGGAAGCCGATGGCCGCGCCGACGGCGCCGACGAGGAGCACGCTCAGGACCGACTGCACCACGCTGCCCAGGACGTGTCCGATGAGTACCGACGCCCGGTGGATGGCCATCGTGCGGAAGCGGGCGATGATGCCCTCGGTCATGTCCATGGAGACGGACACCGCGGTGCCGATCGTGGTGCTGCCGATGGTCATCAGCAGCAGGCCCGGCACCAGGTAGGCGATGTACTCGGAACGGTCGGCCCCGCCGTCCCCGATGCCCGCGCTCATCACCTCGCCGAAGATGTAGACGAAGAGCAGCAGGAGCATGACCGGCGTGAGCAGCAGGTTCAGGGTGAGGGACGGGTAGCGGCGCGCGTGCAGGAGGTTGCGGCGCAGCATCGTGGACGAGTCGCGCACGGCCAGGGAGAGAGAGCTCATCGGACAGCCTCCTTGGGCTGGTCGGTGCCGCCGGTCAGGGCGAAGAACACGTCGTCGAGGTCGGGGGTGTGCACGGTCAGCTCGTCCGCCTCGACGCCGGCGGAGTCCAGCAGGTCGAGGAGGGAGCGCAGCTCGCGCTGGCTGCCGTCGCTGGGAACCCGCAGGGCCAGTGCCTCGTCGTCCCGCGTGACCTCGCGCAGCGCGGAGGCGGCGCTCCGGTACGCGGACGGGTCGGTGAAGCGCAGTCGCACGTGGCCGCCGGGGATCAGCCGCTTCAGCTCCTCGGCGCTTCCCTCCGCGGCGATCCTGCCGTCGTTGAGCACGGCGATGCGGTCGGCGAGCTCGTCGGCCTCCTCCAGGTACTGGGTGGTGAGGAAGACGGTGACGCCACCCGTGACGAGCTCGCGGATGATCTGCCACATGTTGTGGCGGCTGCGGGGGTCGAGGCCGGTGGTCGGCTCGTCGAGGAAGATGATCCGCGGGTTCCCGACCAGGGTCATGGCGATGTCGAGGCGGCGCTTCATGCCGCCGGAGTAGGTGGAGGCGGGCTTCTTCGCGGCCTCCTCGAGGTCGAAGCGCTCCAGCAGTTCGGCGGCGACCCGTCGTCCCTCGCGCCTGGACAGGTGGTGCAGGTCCGCCATCAGGAGCATGTTCTCCTCGCCGGTGATCAGTCCGTCCACGGCGGAGAACTGCCCGGTGACACCGATCGCGGCCCGCACCCCGTCCGGTGACGTGGCGATGTCGTGACCGGCGACCTGGGCCTGCCCGCCGTCGGCGGTGACGAGCGTGGAGAGGATCTTCACTGTGGTGGTCTTGCCGGCGCCGTTCGGGCCGAGCAGGGCGAACACGGACCCGGCCGGGATGCGCAGGTCGATGCCGTCGAGGACGGTCTTGTCGCCGTACGACTTGCGCAGGCCGACGGCGGAGACGGCGACGGGCGCGTGCGCACCGTCTCCCGACCTGGGCGTGGGCATGACAGATGAAGGCATGGAGCCCTCCGTTCGAAGGGTGAGGTGAATGAGGTGAGGGGGTGAGCCGGCGGGGCGGGTGTTCAGATCCTGGCGCGGCGGACGTCGATGTTGCCGTGCCGGGTGCGGGCGCGCACCTTGACGGTGTCCTCGGCCTCCTCCGGGGCCTCGGACGCGGTGAGCGTGTTGCGCACCTGCCCGGCAGCCGAGTGGACGTCGAGCCAGGCGGCCGTGCCCTCGCGGACGCCGACCTCGATGGCGCCGTAGGAGGTCTCCAGCTGGACGGTGCCGCGGGCCACGTCCCCCACCCGCAGGGCGCCGTGGGCGGTGGTGGCGGTGACCGAGTCCTCGGCGCGCCGGATGTCGATGTCGCCGTTGGCGCCGCTCACCCGCAGCTCGCCGGTCGCCGCGCCGACGGTCGTGGTGCCGTGCGAGTTCTTCAGGACGGCGGGGCCGTCGAGGAGGCCGACGCGCAGACTGCCGGAGCTGGTGGTGATCTCGGCCGCGCCCTCGACGCGGTCCACGGTGATCGAGCCGTGTGACGCCTTCAGGTGCAGCGGGCCGGTGGCGTCGAGGCGGACGTCACCGGACGAGGTCTTCACGCGGACCTCGCCGAGCCGGCCCTCGCCGAGCACCTGGGCCCAGGCGCCGGTCATGTCGATGCGCGAGCCCGAGGGCAGGTCGACCGTCACGTCCACGGTGCCGGTGCGACCGAGGCCGAACAGATTGGCCTTGGGTGTCCTGATGGTGAGCGCACCGCCCGCGTACGTGACCTCCGTCTGGTCGGCCGCCCGTACGTCCTGGTCCTTCTTCGGGTCGCGGGGCCGCACCTCGACGACGGTGTCGAGGCGGTCGGTCGCGGTGAACTGGATGGAACCGGCCTCCACGTGCGCCGTGGCCGAGATCGGTTCGGGAGTGTCGAAAGAAGGCATGGCTGTCCCGTCCTCTTGGGTCTTCAGGGCGTCCCCGCTGGTGGGACGTGGTGTGGGTGAAGTGGTGCGGGGTGAGGTGCGGTGTGGCGAGGTGGTGCGGTGACGTGGTGCGGCGGCGCGGCTAGCGCACCCAGCCCGTGAAGCCCTGGCCGACGGTCTGGGCCTTCTCCGTCGTACGGGGCCGGGTGCCGCCGTCGACCGCGGCCGACACGGCCCGCACCAGCCAGGCGTTGACCGACAGCCCCTCGCGGCTCGCCGCCTCCTCGGCACGGGTCTTGAGGTGGGCCGGCAGCCGCAGGTTGACGCGGGCGGTGCCGCCCTCGTCGCCGTCGGCCGGCGCCGGGGTCCTGAGCGGTTCGGCGGGCGCGACCGGCTCCGCCGGGGCGGCACCCTCGGCCGGCGGCGGGGTCACCACGAAGTCGGGGTCGAGGCCCCGCAGCCGTACGTCGACCGAGCCGGGGGCGAGTTCGCGGGTGATCTCGTCCATCGCGGCGGAGAGCACGTTCAGCAGGGTCAGCCGGGTCGCCGACTCCAGCGGGGCGGTGAGCCTCTCGGCCAGCTCGCGGGCATCGTCACCGCCGGCTTCGGCGGCCACCGCGAGTTCGCGGCGGAGGGTGTCGACATACGGGGTGAGGTCCATGACGCCATGATGGCACCGCAATGGCGCCATGCGCAAGGGTGAGTGGCACCTGTTCGGGAGTGAGTTCAGGGAGGCGGCTCTGACCTGCGGAAACGCGCAGGAGGTGGCCGGTGGGACGGTGGCGTCAGCGTGTTGACGCGGAACTGGAAGGCGTGATGTGGCACCACTTGGCGCCACTTGGCACCGGGTGATGCCCAGTGATGCCGGGTGATGCCACAGGGCGCCATCAGGCGCCGCGGCGTCAGGCGCTTCCGTGCCGGAGACCCCGCGCCTGCCGCGCGTCCCCCTGCCGGGGCGACGTACGGTTGAGGTACCGAGGGCATCGCGCACTCCGGCCACCACGCGGGGTCGTCCTCGGCGAGTGACGAACGCCCGGGCCGGTCCCAGGGCCGGCGCGGAGACAGGCAGGTCGGCATCATGTCCGCCGCGATCGGAGCCACTTCGGCCAAGCGCCCCAGGGGGCCGTCCCGGCTGGACATCCACCGGCGCAACCGGGGTGAGCGGACACTCGTCACGCTCACCGGCGACATCGGGCCGGCCACGACACCGCTGCTACGGGCCGCGCTGGAGCAGTGCCTGCTGGACGGCGTCACCGTCATCGACGTCGACCTGGCCGGGGTCGGCTCCTGCGACGCCAGGGGCCTGGACGTCCTCCTGTCGGCGTCACAGCGCGCCCGCCGGGTGCACGCCTGTCTGCGCCTGCACCGTCCCCGCGCGCAGATCACCCGGCTCCTCACCGCCACCGGACCCGCTTCGCCGCTCCTCGCGGAACCCGTGCGCCCCGAGCAGCCCGCAGCGTACGGCGGCCTCGCGCGGGGCGGGCAGCCCGGGCCGCACGGGCACACCGCTCACCGGCCGGGCCGGCCCGGCCATCCGGACCAGCCGGACCTCATGGACGGTGTCCGCGTTCGCCGGCTGACCCGTTGGCAGGCCGACGGGGTGCGCGAGGACATCGCGGACCTGGCCGCGGAGTCCGTCGCGGGTGCGTCCGGCGAGGCGTACCACGACCGCGGGGACTTCCTGCGCCGCCTGGCGGCCAGTGCCCACCGTCCCGGCTTCGCGCTGCTGGTCGCCGAGACGACGGTGCTGGTCGGCTGCGCCTTCGGTTTTCCGGTGGACGGTGACGGCTGCGGGCACCGGGAGTGCGACGGGAGGCTGCGGGCGATCGTCCAGCGGCTCACCTCCCGCGCGCGGTTCGTCGTCCTCACCCAGGTCGTGGCCCATCCGCACGCCCAGCACCGCGACATCGGCCTCCGCCTGCAGCACCGCCTCCTCACCGACCTGCACTCCTCCCTCGGCGTCACCCTGCTCCACCCGGCCGACCGGGCCGGACAGGCCGCCTTCTCGTCCTGGGGCTGGCGGAACATGGGAGAGGTCGTCGGCCTGCCCGGCCCTGTCGCCCCCTGCCTGCTGGTCCTGTCGGCCGAGGGGCTGTCCCCGGCGGGCCGGTGACCGACGGACGAGGCCCGGGACGTGGGAATATTCCGGCTGCTCCGGTTGTTGCGGGGGCGTCCTGATCATCTGATGTGTGGCCTGGCGTCGGTGCCGTCGTGTGGGCAACCGTCGTGTCGAGAAGTGAGTAAGCCATGGCCATGGTGGGCCTGTTCTGGATCGCCGAGGGCGACGTGTACGTGGGCGCGAAGCCGTCCGGGCTGGCTCCCGGGGTCCGGCTGACCCCCGAGGGCGTCATGGCCCTCGGCGACGGGCAGTCCGGCCTCTACCTGTGGGAGGACGTGCGGGCCCTGACCGTGACCGACGTCCCCGTGAAGTCCCTGACCCGGCAGGCCGGCGCGGTCAAGGACCTGGTGGTGGGCACGGTGGTGAACATGGTGGTGCCCGTGGGCATGGGCCGTGCGGACGCCGCTCCGGCGATGATGACGGTGGGCGTGGAAACACGCGACGGCGACCACGCACTGGCGGCCTACGTGGCCGCGGCCGTCGGCTACTCCCCGGCGGAGGTCGATCTCTCCCGCGCCCTCCTGGCCCGCCTCACCGGGGGCGCCGCGACGATGGCCACGACGCTGGCGGCGATGACGCGGTGGGGCCGTACGTGGGAGGGCGGGTCGCCGCGGGCGGCGGAGCGGGAGAAACTGCTGCGGGAGTGGGCCGGCTGAAAACCCCGGACAGTCCGGCGGCGATGTCGGGAACACCCGTCCGGCTCCCTCCTCGGGGTGAAGGCGGCCGCCTTGGGCCGCACCGGCACGGAGGAGAACCACCATGGCCAAGTACCTGCTGCTGAAGCACTACCGCGGCGCCCCGGCCCCGGTCAACGACGTACCGATGGACCAGTGGACCCCGGAGGAGATCTCGGCGCACGTGCGGTACATGAACGACTTCGCGGCCCGGCTGAAGAGGACCGGCGAGTTCGTCGACAGCACGGCGCTCGCCCCCGAGGGAGCGTGGGTCCGCTACGACGGCGAGGGACGCCCGCCGGTCACCGACGGCCCGTTCGCGGAGACCAAGGACCTCGTCGCCGGCTGGATGGTCATCGACGTCGGCAGCTACGAGCGCGCCGTCGAACTGGCCGGGGAACTGTCCGCCGCCCCCGGGGCCGGCGGCAGGCCGATCCACGAGTGGCTCGAAGTGCGCCCGTTCCTGAACGCGTCGTCCACCACCGTCACGGAGTGACCCCTGTGCACGGGGTGACGAGCCGACCTGGTCAGATCACGCGGAAGAGGTCGGCGGCGGCGTGGACGTCGGTGAGGTCCTCGACGGAGCGGAGGTTGTCGCACAGGGCGTCCAGGACCGAGTCGGCCTCGCCGACGCGAGGTGCGCCGACGGCCACGCCGAAGACCCGGAACCCCAACCGGCGCTTGGCGTCGTTCCAGCCGCGCATCCAGTCCTCGGTGACACCGCAGTCGTCGTCGGTGAGCATCACGATGTCGCCGCGTGCGCGGGCGGCGTCGTCGAACTCCTCCTCCAGCACTTCCCTCGCCGCGGTCAGCGGCCTCTGGTAGCTGGTGCCGCCGCCGAGGAAGGTCTCCGCGAAGTCCAGGACGCGCAAGGTACCGGCGGGCTCGGCGGCCGGGAAGCGGAAGACCTGGAGCTTGTCGGCGGCGGAGAACAGGATGCCGACGAAGTCGCGCCCGGCGTGGCGGGCCTGGTCCAGCAGCGCCAGGGCGCACGCCTTGGCCCACGCCTCCCGGGTGACCCCGCCGGGCCCCGCCTCGTACATCGAGTGCGAGGTGTCCACGCACGCGATGACGGCGCCCTTGCCGGTGGGCTGCTCTCCCTGACTGTCGTAGAGCATCAGTTCCCCGGCGGCGTAGCGTGCGGCGAACACCGCGCGCAGCTCGGGCAGGCCGAGGACCGCGAGCTCGGAGGGGACGAGGCGGGAGAGGTCGTCGCCGAGGGTGACGCCGACCAGCTCCCCGGGGGCGTTCTCCACCTTGCGGGCGCGCTCCCCGGCGGCCATCTGCCGGAAGCGGCCGATCAGCTCGGCCCACCGCGCGAGACGGCCGGTGCGCAGCCGCTCGGCGAGCCGTGCGCGCTCGTCGTACGGCATCCGCTCCAGTTCGCCGGAACCGACGCCCCACGCCCGCATCAGGGCGGCCTCCTCCCGCGTGGCCCTGGCCGCCGTCGCCGTCGCGTGCCGCGCGGCGGCGCGGATGCCGGGGGCCGCCGCCGCGCGGGCCGGCGCGGCGTCCCGGGCGGCCCGCCGTGCGGTGGCCTCGGCGGCCTCGGCGGCCTCGACCGCCCGCTGTACGGCGTCGGCGGCCGGGGCGGGCACGGTCCCGTCCTCGTCGGCCTCGTCGGCGGCCTGCCGGAGCGCCTCGCCCACGGCGGTGGCCGCGCCCTCCGCGTCCTGCCGGGCCCTCTCCGCCTGCCCGACCCGTTCCTGGGCGTCCCTGGACTCCTCCAGCATCCGGCGCAGCGCGGGGGCCTGGGCGAGTACGGCCATGGCGGCGGCGTAGGGGTCGCCGGCCGTCTCCCGGTGCAGCTCGGCGAACCCCGGTGACTCCACCAGGGCCGTGACGACCTGGTGGTTGACCAGCCGGGACGCGTCCATCTCCGCGTGCCCGCGCAGCCGCGGGCGGACCTTGTAGGCGGCGAGGAACACGTCGGACAGGAGGTCGGTGGCGTGGTCGTGGCGCCCGTGCAGTTCCCCGGCCAGGTCGCGCAGCGCGGCCGACTGCTCGTAGGTGTCGCGCCACGCGATCCGGTCGAACCGGTCCGCGGCCACGGCCGCGGTGTGCCGCTCGGGAGCGGCGCCGGACCGGGCGAGCCACGTCCCGGCCCGGGCCGCCAGCTCGTCGAGTCCGCTCGGTGTCCCGTCCATGGTCCCGATCCCCGTCCCGGTGTTCAGAGTTGCGCCTGGACCATGCTCGCGTCCATGCCGAGCGCCTCGGTGAGGACGCGGGCGCGGACGGCGCGCTGGCGGCCGGTGACCCGGTCGAGGGTGGTGGTGGAGCGTCCGGCGCTCGCCGCCTCCGCGCGCAGCCTCTCCAGCCGTTTGCCCGCCATGGCGAGCTGGTTGTGGGCCTTCTTGATGACCCACTCGCTCAGCGCCTCGCGGGACTGCCCGGCCATGGCGTCGAGCTGGGCCTCCAACTCGTCGATGACGTCGGCCAGGTCGAGGGCCTCCCTGGCGTCGGGGTTGATCAGTTGCAGCACCTCGCGCTCGACGGCCGGGCGTTCGGCGGGGGAGTTCCACAGCACGTGGGTCAGCACCGACAGGTCGGCCTCGGAGACCGCCGG
Source organism: Streptomyces sp. AC627_RSS907 (assembly GCF_019049165.1). NCBI lineage: Bacteria > Bacillati > Actinomycetota > Actinomycetes > Kitasatosporales > Streptomycetaceae > Streptomyces > Streptomyces sp. AC627_RSS907. The sequence goes on along the minus strand of NZ_JAGMUE010000109.1, from coordinate 3,517 downwards.
GCGGCCGTCGAGGTACGCGGACGCCTGGAGCAGGCCGACCGCCTGCCGCCAGCGGCGGTCGGAGGCGACGAGCTCCTTGCGGCGCAGGGCGGCCCGCAGCGTGCACACCGCGTCCACGATCGCGTCGGGCACGTCCACGGCCGGGACGGCCGCGGACACGGCGTGCTGCAACTCGGCCAGTTCGACGGTGGTCCGGGACGGTGCCGCCGGGCGGCTGACGGCGGAGCGGACCAGCGCGGCGAAGTTGGAGGGGTCTTCCAGGTACCCGACCTCGATCCGCACCAGCAGCCGGTCGTAGATCGCGGCGGAGTCCTCGCCGGCGGGCAGTTCGTTGCTGGCCGTGATGGCCCCGATCAGGGGGCAGCGGATCGGCTCACCGCCGCTCTCGGGGTGGTAGATGCGCTCGTTGAGGTAGCCCAGCGTCTCGTTCAGCGCCGCCGTGGAGCACTTGAAGATCTCGTCGATGAACGCGACGTGCGCGGTCGTGGCGCGGCCGTCGTAGACCTGGCGGTACTCGCCGCGGGCCAGCGCGGCGACGTCGATGGGGCCGAACATCCTGGTCGGCGCGGTGAACTTGGACAGGAGGATCTCCCAGTAGGACGCTCCCTCGATCCGGCCCGTGAGTTCCCGGGCCATCTCGGACTTCGCCGTTCCGGGCGGGCCGAGCACCAGGGAGTGCTGCCCGGCCAGCAGCGTCACCAGCAGCGTCCGCACCACGTCGGCCCGCTCGTAGAAGCGGTCGGCCAGCTCGCCGCTGATCGCCCGCAGCCTGCTGGCCGTGTCCTGCTCCTCCTGTGCGCCCATCCTCGACTCCTCGGCTCCTCGGCTCCTCGCCCCGGCCCCGGCGCCCCATCGGCCCAACGGCCCTTCCTCCAGAGCAAGATAACTTCACCGGGACGCTTCACCGGGGGGTCCGGTCAGGAGCGTCCGTACTCCGCGAGGGCCGGGGTCAGCAGGTCGAACGCCTTCGGAGCCTCCTGCGCCAGCACCTGCGCGATCTCCGGGTTGGTGCGCCCGGCCAGCGTGAGCTGCTGGATGCGGGTGAACAGGACGCGGTGGACGCCGCCGAGCAGGGCCGCCGCCGTGCGGGGCGTGATGTCGTCGGGCGGGGTGGCCGTCATGTCGGCGAGGGCCACGGCAAGCGCCTCCTCGCGCCGGTCGTGGAGGCCGCGCAGACAGGACGAGAGGGTCGGGCTGTCGGCGATCATGCGGGTGAAGGCGGGTCCGGCGAAGCCCGCGACGGGGTCCTGGGCGGCCACGGCCGCCAGGAAGGCGCGGCGCAGGGCCGTCAGGGGGGTCTCGCCCGGTTCGCGCGCGGCCACGGTGCCGGCGAGAGCGGCGACGAACTCCTCCTGGTGGTCGAGGGCCAGGTCCTCCTTGCGCGGGAAGTAGTTCGTCACCGTCTTCTTCGCGACGCGGGCGGCGTCGGCGATCTCGGCGATCGTCGTGCGCTCGAAGCCCTGCTCGATGAAGAGCCTGGTCGCCCTGTCGGAGATCAGCTGCCGCGTCTCACGCTTCTTGGTCTCGCGCAGGCCCAGCGCCGGTGCGTGGGGGGCCGTGGGGTTCCAGCCCCTGGTGTCCGAGGCCGTGGTGTCCGAGGCCGTGGTGTTCGAGGCCGTGGTGTTCGGGTCCATGGGAGTAAGTTTACCTCGGTAGTATTTTTATATTGACGCCCAGAAGCGGCCCTGCGTAAAGTTACTACCGATGAAAAAATTTATCGAGGGTACCACCGAAGGGAACACCGCGCTCGACTGGGTGAGCGCGTCCGGCGCCGGGGACCGCGGACACGGCGTCGTCATCTACGTGCACGGTGGCGGGTTCGTCCACACCGCGCCCGAGGCCGAGCGGGCCCTCGCCCGCCGGCTGTCGCGGGCCACCGGACGGCCCGTGCTGCGGGTGGACTACCGGCTGGCGCCCGCCCATCCGTACCCGGCGGCCCTGGAGGACGTCCTCGCCGCCTGGCGGAGCGTGCTGGAGCAGGGCGTTCCCGCGGCGCGCGTGGCGTTCTTCGGCGAGTCGGCCGGGGCGACGCTCGTCCTGTCCGCCCTGCTGGAGATCGAGCGGACCGGCGGGCCCGGGCCCGGCGCCGCCGTCGTCGTCTCACCGGTCACCGACCTGGCACTCACCGGCGCCTCCCTGACGGCCAACGACGGCAAGGACGTCATCGACCGGACCGTCCTCACCTCCGTCTGCGCCCAGTACCTCGCCGGCGCGTCCGCCACCGAGGCGCCGCAGTCACCGCTGTACGGCGATCCGCGCGGGCTGCCGCCGCTGCTCGTCGCGGTCGGCGGGGACGAGGTGCTGCTGGACGACGCCCGCCGGTTCGCCCGGGCCGCGCAGGCCGCCGGGGTGAGCGTGGACCTGCGCGTCCACGCGGGCATGAAGCACGCCTTCCACCTCTCCGAGGAGGACGGCCGCACCCTGTTCGAGGAGGTCGGGCGCCTCCTCGCCGACCCCGTCCGGGAGTTCACCGTCAGCGGCCCGGACGCCGGCCCCTACGCCCTCGCCGAAGGGCCGGACGGCGCCCTCTGGTTCACCCTCGTCCACCAGGACGCCGTGGCCCGCCGGGACCCGGACGACGGGTCGGTCACCGTGCATCCGGTCGGGGCCGGGCCGACCGTGATCGCACGGGGCCCGGACGGGGCGATGTGGTTCACCGAGTACCGGGCGCACCGCATCGGCCGCATCACCCCCGACGGTTCCTACTCCTCCTTCGCGCCCCTGACCCCCGAGGGCGGGCCGTTCGGGATCGTCGCCGGGCCGGACGGGGCCATGTGGTTCACGCTCTCCTCGGCCGACCGCGTCGGCCGCGTCACGACGGACGGCGAGGTCACCGAGTTCCCGGCGCCCGGCGCCTTCCCGTCCGCCCTCACGGCCGGCCCGGACGGGGCCCTGTGGTGCACCCTCAACCAGGGCAACGCCGTGGGGCGGCTCACCACGGACGGCCACGGCACCGCCCATCCCCTGCCGACCGCGTCCGCCGCTCCGGTGGGCATCACCGCGGGACCCGACGGCGCGCTGTGGTTCACCGAGATCGGGGCCGGGCGGATCGGCAGGATCACCGTGGACGGCGACATCACCGAGCACCCGCTGCCCGACCCCGCGGCCAGGCCGCACGCCGTCACGGCCGGTCCCGACGGCGCGCTCTGGTTCACCGAGTGGGGCAGTGGCCGGGTCGGCCGGATCACCGTCGACGGCCGGATCACCGCGTACGCGCTCTCCCGCCCCGACAGCGAACCGCACGGCATCGCCCCGCACGACGGCGCCCTGTGGTGCGCCCTGGAAACCGGCTCCCTGGCCAGGATCGAGGTCCCCGAGTGACCGCTCCCGAGCCCCGTGTCGCCCCCACCCGCCTCGTACGGGACTCCACGGAAGGAACCCGCTCGACCGGCCGGACGCACTCCGCCGCCACCGCCGTCTCCCCCACCGCCCCCGCCACCGGCTCCCCCGCCTTCGACCCCGCCGCCGAGTTCGACCGGCAGGTCCGTACGCTCATCGCGCTCGGCTACCCGGCGCT
>NZ_JAGMUE010001067.1:0-575 GCF_019049165.1 Streptomyces sp. AC627_RSS907 | reverse complement strand
GTTCAGGAACCCGCAGACCGCGCGCGGCCTGGCGCTCGGCGGCACCCCGCTGGCCGATCTGTTCCTCCAGGTCAGGCTGGGCGGCGACCAGGCCCTGTTCCGGGCCCTGAACCGGATGATCCTGGAGGCCGACGGCGCCGTGGACGAGGAGTTCGTCCGCGCGCACACGCACGGCTTCGAGGAGTTCGCCGCCACCGCCCGCGCGGCCGACTGGGACGAGACGCTGCGCGCCACCGGGCTGGCCCGCGCCGACATCGAACGGGCCTTTCAGATGGTCCTCGCCTCCCGGCGCACCATCGTGTGCTGGGCGATGGGGCTCACCCAGCACAAGCACTCGGTGCCCACCATCAGGGAGGTCGTCAACTTCCTGCTGCTGCGCGGCAACGTGGGCCGGCCGGGCGCCGGGGTGTGCCCGGTGCGCGGCCACAGCAACGTGCAGGGCGACCGGACGATGGGCATCTTCGAGCGGCCCGCGCCCGCGTTCCTGGACGCGCTGGAGGCGGAGTTCGGCTTCGCGCCACCGCGCGAGCACGGCCTGGACGTCGTACGGGCCATCAGGGCGTTGCGGGACGGGC
>NZ_JAGMUE010001066.1:0-672 GCF_019049165.1 Streptomyces sp. AC627_RSS907 | reverse complement strand
GCGCCGAAGATGATGTTCGCCTCCGGGTGCGCCGCCTCGCTGACGAGCTGTGCGGCCTCGTTGATCTCGAAGAGACCGAGGTCCGAGCCGCCCGAGATGGACAGCAGCACGCCTCTGGCACCGTCGATGGACGCCTCGAGCAGGGGCGAGGAGATCGCCATCTCGGCGGCGGCGACGGCGCGGTCGTCGCCGCGCGCGGAGCCGATGCCCATGAGGGCCGAGCCCGCCTCCGACATCACGGACTTGACGTCCGCGAAGTCCAGGTTGATCAGGCCGGGGGTGGTGATCAGGTCGGTGATGCCCTGCACGCCGGACAGCAGTACCTGGTCGGCGGACTTGAACGCGTCAAGAACGCTGACCTGGCGGTCCGAAATGGACAGCAGTCGGTCGTTGGGGATGACGATCAGGGTGTCGACCTCGTCCCGCAGGCCGGCGATCCCGTCCTCCGCCTGGTTCGCGCGGCGGCGCCCCTCGAAGGTGAACGGGCGGGTGACCACGCCGATCGTCAGGGCGCCCAGGGAGCGCGCGATGTTGGCGACGACGGGAGCGCCGCCGGTGCCGGTGCCGCCGCCCTCACCCGCGGTGACGAAGACCATGTCGGCCCCCTTGAGGACCTCCTCGATCTCCTCGCGGTGGTCTTCGGCCGCCTTGCGGCCGACATCGGGGTTGGCG
>NZ_JAGMUE010001065.1:0-798 GCF_019049165.1 Streptomyces sp. AC627_RSS907 | reverse complement strand
GGTCGCGCTCGACGCGGCGGACGAGGCGGCCGGCTTCGGGCTGCACCCGGCCGTCCTGGACGCCGCGCTGCACCCGATCGGCCTGGGCGGACTGCTGCGCACCAGCGGCCAGTCGGTGCTGCCGTTCGCGTGGAGCGGCGTCGAGCTGTACGCGGCGGGTGCCGCGACGGTGCGGGTACGGCTCACGCCGTCCGGGGCCGACGCGGTGAGCGTGACCGTCGCGGACGCCACCGGCGCCCCGGTGGCCACCGTCGACTCGCTCGTGCTGCGCCCCGTCTCGGCGGGCGCGCTGCGCGAGGCGCACGCCGAGGTGCGCGACGCCCTGTTCCGCGTGGACTGGGTGCCGGCGCCGGCGAGCGAAGCGCGCGAACCGGGCCGGGTCGCGATCCTCGGCCAGGACGCGCCGAGCCTCGCCGAGCTGCCCGCCGACCTGCCCGACGTGGTGGTCGCGCCGGTGCCGCTCACCGAGGACGCACGGGCCGCCGTGACCGGCACCCTCGACCTGGTCCGCGCCTGGCTGGCCGACGACCGGTTCGCCGACGCCACGCTGGCCGTCGTCACCCGGCACGGCCTGCTCGCGCACGCCGCGGCGGCCGGCCTGGTCCGCTCCGCGCAGTCGGAGAACCCGGGCCGCCTGCTGCTCGTCGAGGTGGCCGAGAAGCCCGACACCGAGGGCACGGCCCAGCCGGTCGCGGCCGACGCCGCCGCCCCGTCCCTCGACGGCGACCCCGCCACCCTCGCCCCGCTGCCGGCCGCCGGCCTCGCCGCGGCGCTGGCCAGCGGCGAACCCCACACGCG
>NZ_JAGMUE010001064.1:0-545 GCF_019049165.1 Streptomyces sp. AC627_RSS907 | reverse complement strand
GGCGAGGGTTCGGATGCCGAGGCCATGGTGGTGCCCTCCTGGCGATCTCCGCTGCGGGCGGCGCCACGAGCGGACCGGTGCCGTGATCGACGGCACGACCGTACCGACTGTGCTGACGCGATCACGTGCGGTTTAGCTACAAAACGGATATCTCACCCGTGATTTGCCATGAAGTGCCATCCTTTGCGGCGGCGTTGCGCCGTAGCTGTTGACGTTTTGTTGCGTTGGTTCCTGTAGACCATGGCAGTCACGCGGAGGAAGGGGTTCCCCTTGCCGGACGTCACACCAGCCACCGGGGCAGACGCTGACGGCTCACGGATGCCCGCACAGTTCCGCCACCGCCCCAGCGAGGAGCGCAGCGCGTCGCTGCCGGGCGCCCGGTCACACCCGGGAGCCGGCCGCGACACCGTCGCACCGGGCGGTGACGTGACCGAGGACTACGGGGTCCGCGACCTGAGCCCCGCGTTCGACGGGCCCGTCACGCACGAGGCCAGCCGCCCCGTCGAGGCGGACGAGCCCGCCGGCGCGACGCACGCGCGCGAGCG
>NZ_JAGMUE010001063.1:0-653 GCF_019049165.1 Streptomyces sp. AC627_RSS907 | reverse complement strand
GGCTTCGTACACCGTGAGGAACTCATCCATTTGGGCGGAGTCCAGTGGCGACCTCGAGGCCAACGCGACTCCTCGTTCCGCCAGGGCGTCAGCGCTGCTTCGGGCCCCGCGCCGAGAGCGGCGCGACATACGCATCAGGAAATCCTCTTGACTCGCACAAGCGGGCGCGAGCCAGGTGATCCAGCCGGGCTTGACCGTGAACCCCGCCTCGCGAAGAGGCTGCCAGCCCGTGATGTCGGGATCCTTGACCCGCACCAGGTCGGCGTCCGGCTGTTCCTTGCGCCAATCACGACCAAGAGCCTCATCGATTCCGACATGGGCGATCCTGACGCCGTTCTCATCGCTAATGTTCACGTTTCCATCCTTCTGCCGCACACGCCTGCGACGCGCTGCCCGTCTCGCAATGCTGTTGCGCCCCAGGCGTCTTCAAACGGGCCGTCCTGGTGTTTTGCTGCTGGCCACAGAGGGAGCGGAACCCGCGTTCACGACTCCCTCCGGGAACGGGCCGCCCGGGCGTTTGCCGAGGCCTCCCGCGCGATGGCCCGGAAGAACTTCGGATAGCTAGGCGAGGTGTGTGCTGCAAATGCCAGCGTGATGTCGTGCCGGTTCCGTAGCTGGTTGATCGGCACCACCATGGCGGCGTGGTGCTCGAT
>NZ_JAGMUE010001062.1:0-983 GCF_019049165.1 Streptomyces sp. AC627_RSS907 | reverse complement strand
CCTTCGTATCCGGCCACCCTTGCGGCGGGTGGTTCGGTCGGACCTGGGCCGCCACGCTGGACCAGCGACTGGAGTTGGACGGTGACGGTGTCGTCTTCGTGGCCGACGACGGGATGGTGCTGCGCTACCCGGTTCCCACGCCCGGCGAGGACACCTATCCGGAGGGCGGGCGCCGCTGGCCCCTGCACTGGGACGGCACGGCGGGCGGCACCATGCGGCTCACCCAGCCAGAACGCGACCGAACCCTGCGCTTCGCACCGCTGCCGGGCCTGGAACCCACGGAACTGCCCCTGGTCAGCGTCTGCGACCACAACGGCGACACGATCACGTTCACGTACGACGCGCAGGGCACGCCCACGGAGGTCACGCACTCCGGTGGCTACCGGATAGCGGTGGACACCAGCCCCGGCGCGGCCTCCGTCGGCCATGAGGACGGCTCCGGCGCCGGAGACAACCGGCACGACCACGCCCCTCGGCAGACGGGGACGGTCCCTACGGAAGGGGAGCCAGGGACCGGAGCCGATTCGGGACCACCGCGTATCACCGCCCTCCGCCTCCTCGGCGTGGGCGCGACGCCGGCGGGCACGACACTCGTCTCCTACCGCTACGACGCCGCCGGCAACCTGACCGACGTGATCAACTCCAGCGGCGAGGCCCTGCGGTTCACCTACGACACCGACCATCGCATCACCTCCTGGACCGACCGCAACGGGACCCGCTTCGGCTACGTCTACGACCGACGGGGCCGCGTGCTGCGCACCATCGGCAGCGGCGACATGATGACCGGTCGGCTGCACTACGACAGCGCCCGGCGCACCACCACCTACACGGACTCCCTCGGCCACGAGACGACCTACGTCTACGACGAGACGTACAAGGTGGTGGCGGAGATCGACCCACTCGGGCACACGCGCCGCACCCGGTGGCACCCCGACCGCCCCCACCGCCCCCTGGCGGTCACCGACGCGCTCGGCCACACCACC
>NZ_JAGMUE010001061.1:0-706 GCF_019049165.1 Streptomyces sp. AC627_RSS907 | reverse complement strand
CAGCTCGGCCGCGCTCAGCACGGCCTTCGCGTGTGGTGCCGTTTGTCCCGTCACCCGATCGACCAACAGGTACTCCTCTTCCACGCCAACGGTTGCCATCGGCAGCTCTCTCCGTTCGCACCGCGCACCCCCACCTGAGCAGATGGGGCCATGCGCACCAGCCGGACGCCTCGTGGTTGGCCCGGCACCGCCCGCCCGCGAGCCCTCTCCCCGGACTGTCACCCGATCCCGCCGGGGCCCCGCTCGGCTTTGCTCGGTTGTGCTTCGGTCGTGCCCGGTCCTGCTCGGTCGCAAATCTAGGTGGCCCGCGATAGTCCGGGTACGGTGCCGTGCTTGACCGACGGGGCCCCGTGGACCGCCCCGCGGGTCCGTGCGGTACGGGGGTGCCTGGGCCACCGGCTCGCCGCTTCGGGTCGCCGCGCCGCCCCTTCCGCCGCCGTACGACACGGGCGCTGCCGCGCTGCCGCGCGACGCCGCGACCCGGTCACCGGCCGCCGGCGAACTACCGCCAGGGCCGGCGCCCGGTGATGGCCTGCCACCGGTCACGTTGCTCGTCCAGCGCGTCCGTGGCCCGCCCGACGTCCGGGTCCACGCGCTCGGCCGCCTGCACCCGCTCCACGTGCGTCCGCGCGGCATCGACGTCCTCCGTCGCCGCGCGGGCCGCCGCCAACTCGGCCTCGGCCGCAGCGATGTGCCGCTCCCGCGC
>NZ_JAGMUE010001060.1:0-597 GCF_019049165.1 Streptomyces sp. AC627_RSS907 | reverse complement strand
GTCCACTCGTCGGTGAGCAGCGCCCTGATGTTCGGGGCCAACCCCTTGGCGATCTCCTGCTCCGTGTGGTCGTTGTCGAAAAGCGTCTCCACGGTGGAGGCGTAGGGCTCGCGGTAGACCTCGCGCGGGTCGTCGTAGAGGTGGTGCAGCCGGTTCTGGGCGGTCAGGAAGTACGAGAGGTAGTAGACGGCCGAGCTGTCGTCGATGCGGCCGTCGAAGATCGCGGGCAGCTCCTGGCCGGCGATGTCGTACGGGCCGGCCACCGGGGCCAGCGAGCGCACCCGCAGGTGCCGGTCGACGCCCCGGCTCAGCTCGCGGCCCACGGCCATGGCGACCTGGCCGCCCTGCGAGAAGCCGGTCACGTGGACGTCGCGGGTGAGCGTGCGGCCGTGCTGGGCGGCGGCCTGGCGAGCGGCCCGCAGCGCGTCGACGGAGGCGGAGACGGAGGAGGCGGTGTCCACGTACGGGTGGGTGCCGGGCCCGGTGCCAAGTCCCAGGTAGTCGGGGGCGACGGTGGCCCGCCCGCCCGCGCTGTACAGCCACGCGGCCAGCGTGGAGAAGTCGTCGCCGGTGGACGGGGCGCCGCCCCGGTAGGCC
>NZ_JAGMUE010001059.1:0-551 GCF_019049165.1 Streptomyces sp. AC627_RSS907 | reverse complement strand
GTGCTCGTGGGTGACCATGGTGCGCTCGCCCTCGTACGCCATGGAGACGGTGACCGGCGAGTGCCAGCCGGGCACCCGGCGCGAGGCGGCGAGGTCCACGCCCTCCCCGTCGGCGAGGGCGTCCCAGCAGTAGTCGCCGTAGATGTCGGTGCCGAAGGCGGCGGCCAGCGTGGTGCGCAGGCCGAGCCGGGCGAGCGCGGTGGCCATGTTGGCGATGCCACCGGGGCTCTGGCCCATGCCGCGCGCCCACGACTCGGTGCCGCGCACCGGGGCGTGGTCGAGTCCGGTGAAGACGATGTCCAGGAAGACGGTGCCGGTCAGGTACACGTCGTAGGCGGGGTCGCCGGGGCCGCGCACCGCCGCCAGCGGGTCGACGGGGACGGCGCGGCAGTGCGCGTCCCTCGGGCGCTCCGGTTCACGGGGCTGGACCGCGGCGTCCGGGTCGCGGTCCGCCGCGGCCGGTCCCGCGCCTTCGGTGACCCCGATGACCTGCTCGGCGTCCTTGGCCTTGGCGTCCTTGGCGGCACTCACCTGGCGTGCCCCTCCTGTTC
>NZ_JAGMUE010001058.1:0-873 GCF_019049165.1 Streptomyces sp. AC627_RSS907 | reverse complement strand
CTCTCGGAGACCCACTTGCCGATCGCGCGGCGCAACAGTTGCTGGAGCTGGTGGGGCTCGCCGACGCCGTCGGCCGCGGCCTTGGCCAGCGAGTCCTCGATCTTCGGGGTCACCGCCACGAAGGCCGCGTCGTCGATGCCGGTGCCGCGGCCCTGGATGTGCGGGCCGCCGACGATCTTGCCCGTCGTGCTGTCCACCACCACGAAGACGGAGATGATGCCCTCGTCTCCGAGGATGCGGCGGTCCTTGAGGGAGGACTCCGTGACGTCGCCTACCGAGAGGCCGTCCACGTACACGTATCCCGCCTGCACCTTGCCGGAGATTCTGGCGACGCCGTCGACCAGGTCGACCACCACGCCGTCCTCGGCGATGACCACCCGGTCCTTGGGCACGCCGGTCAGCGCGCCGAGTTCGGCGTTGGCCCGCAGGTGGCGCCATTCGCCGTGGACCGGCATCAGGTTGCGAGGCTTGCAGATGTTGTAGAAGTACAGCAGCTCGCCAGCCGAGGCGTGGCCCGAGACGTGCACCTTGGCGTTGCCCTTGTGGACGACGTTGGCGCCCCATCGGGTGAGCCCGTTGATCACCCGGTACACCGCGTTCTCGTTGCCGGGGATCAGCGACGAGGCGAGGATGACGGTGTCGCCCTGCACGATACGGATCTGGTGGTCGCGGTTGGCCATCCGGGACAGCGCGGCCATCGGTTCGCCCTGCGAGCCCGTGCACACGAGCACGATCTCGTGCTCCGGCAGGTCGTCCAGGGTGCGTACGTCCACCACGAGGCCCGGCGGCACGCGGAGATAGCCCAGGTCACGGGCGATACCCATGTTGCGGACCATGGAGCGGCCGACGAAGGCCACGCGGCGTCCGTACTCG
>NZ_JAGMUE010000108.1:0-15248 GCF_019049165.1 Streptomyces sp. AC627_RSS907 | reverse complement strand
CCGTAGTCGTCGTCGGGTGTCCGGCGGGGGCTCGTGCCGTGGTCGTCGGCGGGTGCGCGGCGCGGGTACTCGCCGCGTCCGGTGCCGTAGGGCTCGTCGTACGGGTCAGCGGTGCGGCGGGCCCCGGTGCCGTGGTCGTCGGCCGTGGTGCGGCGGGGGCTCGTGCCGTAGTCGTCGTCGGGTGTCCGGCGGGGGCTCGTGCCGTGGTCGTCGGCGGGTGCGCGGCGCGGGCGCTCGCCGCGTCCGGTGCCGTCGTACTCGTCGTACTCGTCGTACTCGTCGTACTCGTCGGCCGTGGTGCGGCGGGAGCGTTCGCCGCGGCCCGTGCTGTAGGGCTCGTCGGGGTCGCCCGCGGGTGTGCGGCGCGGTGGTTCGTCGTACCGGTCGCCGTGCGCGGTGCCGTAGGGCTCGTCGTACGGGTCAGCGGTGCGGCGGGCCCCGGTGCCGTGGTCGTCGGCCGTGGTGCGGCGGGGGCTCGTGCCGTAGTCGTCGTCGGGTGCCCGGCGTGCGGTGGTGCCGTAGTCGTCGTCGGGTGCCCGGCGTGCGGTGGTTCCGTAGTCGCCCACCGTCGCGCCGCGCCGGCGCTCGTCGTGGGCGTCGGCGGCGGTCCGGCCGAGTGTCTCGTCGCTCCTCGTGCGGTACGCGGCGAACCGCTCGGGCGGTGCCGTGCCCCAGTCGTCGTCATCGTGGGCGGCACGCCGGGGGGTGGGCAGGTCCTCGGGGACGCGGGGCCGCACCGTACCGAAGCGGACGTGCTCCAGCAGCGTGCGCAGGGTCGGCTGGACGGCGCGCTGGTCGCCGAACTCGGTGTCCAGCGCGGCCGGCAGCGTCTCCGCCCAGAACTCCCACAGCGGCCGGACCCAGCCCTCGACCCGCTCGCCGCCACGCTGCCGGCGTTCCGCCAGCAGCTCCAGCTGACGCGGGGCGATCTTCTCGACCAGCTCGACGAAGAGCGGGTGCGGGTCGCTGCCCGCCCGCGCCAGCCCGGCCGGCTGCGACCCCATCAGCTCGCGGCAGTAGTCCTCCACCGTCCGCTCGTCGTCGAGGACCGTCCAGCGTTCGTACGAGCGCAGCAGCTCCGCCCAGCTCGACACGCCGCCCGGGAAGTCCCCCAGCCGCAGCCGGACGCCCGGCACATGGGCGCCCTCCTCGGGGAAGAGCCGCAACCGGATGCGGCCCGGCGAGGCCGGGTCGCCGTCCACCACGTCCACCTGGCCGTTCCACATGCAGCACAGCAGCCGGTGCAGGATGGTGCGGCGGTCCTCCTCGCTGCTCACCATCCAGCTGTCCCTGAAGCCGAGCCGCTGGCGCCAGCGCAGCACGTCGTGGGCCTGCTCGGAGTCCTTCGCCCGGGCCCACTGGCGCAGCACCTTGCGGGCCTCGGGCACCTGGGTGAGGCTCATCTCGCTGCGGAAGAGGACCACAGTGACCGAGTCGCTCTCCACCCCGCGGTACTCCACGGAGTTCTTCGCGTCCGACGGCAGCCGCAGCGTCTTGCCGAGGTACTCCTGCACCTCCTCCACCGCCTGCACCCGCGGGTACGTCACCAGCGCCCGCAGCGGCCCGGTCCCCTCCGGGGTGAAGCCCACCGGCAGCAGCCCGGTCAGCTTCCGGCCGAACAGGTCGAGCGCCTCCTTGCTGACCTGCTCGGCGGCGCCCGCGTCACCCGCCGCGGCGGCCAGCAGCGTGCCCATGGACGGCAGCAGCGGGCGCTCCTCCAGGCGTTCGCCGCTCTCCGCGAACAACCGGGTGATGCGGGCCTCCAGCACCGCCTTCACGGTCGCCACCGCGCCCTCGGGGTTGCGGCGGCTGAGCGCGTGGACCGTGCGCCAGGTGTCCCCGCCGACCAGCCGCAGCAGCAGCGCGGCCTCGTCGTCGGTCTCCCGCAGGCCCTCCCGGCGGATCAGCCGGGTGACGACGTCCTCGTAGAAGTGGTTGAGGGTGCGCTGCGGCGGCAGCAGGTACGAGATGCCGGTGCGGTCCTCGTACAGTTCGAGGCCCTTCTGCGCGGAGACCTTGCGCTCCTGGTCGCTGTGCCTGCGGAAGGCGTTCACCAGGCGCCCGAGGTCGGCCCCGGCGGAGTCCGCCTGCGGCTGCCAGTGCTGCTGCTGCTCGCGCCATGCCTCGTGCCACACCGTCCGGCAGCGCCACCGGTACCAGTCGTCCTGCTCCCGGACGGCCGCCTGGACGTCCTCGTCGCCCCAGCGGGCCGGGGACATGCCGGCCAGCCGCCCCTTGATCCGCGGGGCCTTCGGCGGCTGGTCGGTCACCCCGGGCGGACGCTGGGGGGCGCGGGCCCGGTTGTCCAGCATGCCGAGGAAGCCGAGCCGGGCGATCGGCTCGTCGCTGTCCGGGACGCCCCGCACGACGCGCTCGGCGAGGAAGGGGTCCACGCTCTGCAGCAGCTTGTCGATGGCGGGGCGCGGGGCGAACCGGTCGGCCATCACGGCGGCCTGGCGCGCGACGTCGGCCCGCAGGTCGGACAGCAGCCGCTGCATGTCCGTGATCCGCTCGCCCAGCGCCTGCTCGATGTTCTTGCCGCCGCGCGGCAGCGGATCCGGCTCGGGCACGTCCAGCTGCCTGCGTTCCCACAGCTCCTCCAGGTGGGAGTCGGCGAACAGCTGGCGGATCATCGGCACGGTGCTGTCCCGCAGCACGGTGCGCGGCCGCTCCACGAGATCGGTGACCGCCTCCCGCAGCAGCCGGCCGGCCACCAGGTCGGCCAGCTGGTCCATCGGCGCGGTCATGGAGGCGACCAGGCTGGTGGAGACGCCCTGCCGTCCGATGCCGGTGGGGGACAGGGCGCTGCGGTGCACACCCCGGTTGATGAAGCTCGCGGCGAAGGTCTGGTAGTCGTCGTCGGCCGCCATCGTGCGGCCCTGGGAGCGGCCGTCGCCGAGTTCGGTGCCGATCAGCGACATCACCAGGGAGACGATGGAGCGGCGCAGGTCGTCCGCGCGGATGCCGGCCGTCGGGCTGAACAGGAACGCGGTGGGCAGGATGCCGGTGCGCAGCCGGATCGGCTGGGTGCCCGGGTAGCGGATGCCCAGCCCCGAGTCGTGGTCGAGGTCGCCGATCTCCGCGCCCTCGGTCGGCGCGTTCTGCCCGTCGACCAGGCGGAAGAGGTCCACCAGCGCGCGGGCGGCGTTGAGTTCCGCCTCGCGCCCGCCGCCGGAGGCCGCGGAGAACGACGAGGGCATCACGACCAGCGGGTAGATCTTCACCCCGTCGAAGCGGCGCAGCTGGAAGGCGTAGTTGATCAGGTGCAGGTAGTCCAGGAAGATGCCGGCGCCGGTGCCGCCCGCGACCGAGAACGCGACGAACACGTCGCAGCCGTTGGTCTTCCCGCCGCCGAACTCACTCAGCCCGCCCGCCGACTTGGCGATCAGGTCGATCGCCTGGAGGAGCGGTTCGAGGACCGGGCCCAGGCCGTGCCGGAGCGTGGCGAACAGGGCCGCGCGCCCGACGGTGGGCAGTTGCCCGGCGCCGTTGTGCAGCGGGGTGACCTTCGGCTCGTCGATGCGCGGCGGCAGCCAGTCCGCGACCTCCTCGCGCATGCTCGCCCGGAGCATCTTGGTGACCTCCGGCGAGGCGTCGAAGTTCGGCAGCAGGTTGTGGGTGGCCCGGGAGGTGCGGGCGTACGCGGCCCGCAGCGACGGGTCCACGTTGAACTGCGGCAGCCGCTGGAGGTCGCTCTCGCTGTAGTCCGCGTACACGAACTGGAGCCCGTCGGGCAGCTGGTAGGGCGCGTAGCCGTTCAGCCCGGTGAGCGCCAGGCCGTCCGGGCCGCACAGTTCGGCGCGCAGTCTGCGTTCCAGTTCGGCGCCGACCAGGCCGCCGGTGCCGCCCAGTCCGACGAAGAGCATCGGCTGGAAGATCTTCATGGTTTCCTCCCCGCTGACGGCCGTCGCGGCCGCAGGTTCGTGCTCGGTACGTCCGTGGAGTGCGCGCGGTGCGCGAGGGCGGGCGCGGGGATGACGCGCCCGCCCCCGCGCGTCACATGTACGAGTCGTAGGCGCCGCCCGTGCTTCCGCTCTCGCCGGTCCCGCCGGTGCCGGAGCGGGGCGCGGTGGCCGCCCCGCTGCGTGCCGTGGCCGCCGGTCCGCGACCGCGGGGGGCGCGGGTGTCCTCGCCGAGGGTCAGGCTCACCCCCTCGACGAGTTCGACCTGGCCCCGCACGGGCAGCGGCGTCCGGCCCCCGCCGCGCCTGCGCAGCACCGCTCCGCCCTCGGGGTTGCGCTGGACGGCGTACGGGCCGTGGGCCCGGCGTTCGATGCGCGGCGTGCGGTGCGGCTCGACGAGGGCGAACTCGTACCACTGCTTGTGCCCGTGTCCGGCGACGTGGTCCGTGCCGATGACGTCGCCGTCGGCGGAGACCAGGCGCAGCACCAGCCCGTGCGGGTCCCGGCGGGTACGGCGCTGCCGCACCCAGGCGAGCACCGCGGCGGCGGCCAGCACGAGCACCGCGGCGGCGGCCACCACCGCCCACCAGTACTTCTCCCAGAAGCCGGGCTCCGGCGTGACCTGGACCGACAGCGGGGTGCGGACCAGCGTCCGGTCGCCGTCGGTGGTGTCGACGGCCGTGACGGTGCCCGACAGGCGCAGTCCGTCGTCGCCGAGGCGGTCGCCGAAGACGTCGGCGGGGGCGACCGTGACCGTCACCTTCCGGGTGCCGGAGTCACCGGGTTCGAGCGGGATCTCGGCCGGGCTGACCGACAGCAGCCCGGAGCGCACGTCGGCCACGGACAGCCGCAGCGTGTGCCGGGTGTCGCTGTTGTTGCGGACGGTGAGGGTCCCGGTGACCTCGCCGCCGGGGTGGGTGTCCCCGGCGGGCAGCTCCAGCGCGGTGGTGACGGGCAGCTCGGCGGGCGCGATCTGGCCGAGCTCGCTGCGGGTGTCCGCGCGCAGCCCCGAGGCGGTCAGCGTGCCGTCCACCTTCAGCGCGCCGTCGGCACCCGACGGGATGCGCACCGAACCGCTGAAGGAGCCGTCGTTCGCGTCCGGGTCGGGTCCCTTGCCGTCGTCGGTGAGGGACAGGGCCTGCGGGGCGAAGCCGTCCCCGGTCAGCTCGCTGCGCACGCGCAGTCCCGCGTAGTCCTCCGGGTCCTTGATCTGGTAGCCCTCGCGGGTCTGGAGCCGCATCGTCACCGTGACCTTCTCCCCGGGCCGCGGCGAGGGCGGGTCCATGGTGATGGCGCCGCGCAGCTCCCCCTGCCACAGCACGCTGACCGCGACGGGCAGCGAGCGGTGACCCTCCGGAGCCTCGGCCTTCACCCGCCAGGTGCCGGGCAGCGGGTCGACGATCTTCAGCGCCTCGACGGTGCCGCCACCGCCCGCCAGTTCGAAGCGGGACTTGCCGTGGGTGCCGTTCGTGGGAACGGTCTCGCCGCTGGGGTCCTGGTAGGTGATCCGCACCTCGGGGTCGCCCTTGTCGACCACGATGCTGCCGACGGTCGCCAGGGGCGAGATGTCGATCTCCAGGGTGGCCGGCGGCTTGTCGGTGGGGCCCTCCTCGTAGCGCTGGCAGTGCGCGGCGGCGAAGATCTTCCCCAGGGTGGTGGCGACGTCCTTCGCGGAGGCGACCTTGTACGCCTTCGGGGCGGCGGAGGGCAGCTTCACGCAGCCCTCCTGGTAGCCCCCGGCGGCCATCCGGTCCAGCTGCGCCTTGTCCGGTTCGGACCCGAAGCCGAGCGGCCAGATCTGCACCTTCTGGGCGCGGGCGTTCTCCAGTTCCTTGGTCAGCTGTCGCTCGCCCTCGGCCTCGCGGTGCGCGGGGTCGCCGTACTTCTCGCTGTCGGTGACGTCCATCTTGCCGTCGGTCAGGAGGAACAGCACGCGGGGATCCGACGGGTCGGTGCCGGTGGTGAGTTCGTGCACCCCCTGGCGTATCGCGGTCGGGAAGTCGGTGCCGGTGCCCTCGCTCTCCTTGCGGGTGCGCAGCTTGGCCACGCAACCGCCGATCGTCTTGCGTCCCGCCGCGTCCAGGGTGGTGCGCGGGCACACCGGGTCCACCGCGCGCTGGCCGGCGGACTCGGCGGCGGCGAAGCCGAAGACGGTGACGTGGGAGGACGAGGAGACGTCACCCAGCGCGATGCGGGCGGCGGCGGCCTTCTCGGCCTTCATGTCCTCGGGCGCGAGGCTGGCGGACTCGTCCACGGCGACCGCGTAGTTGACCGACGGGAAGGCCGTTCGCGCGTCCGCCGCGGGCAGTTGGTCCCGGCCGGTATCGCGGCCGGTGGGTGTCAGCAGGGACACGAGCACCGCGGCGCCGCCCAGCACCACGACCGTGGCGCGGCGCGCCCGGCCCCTTCCCGTCCGCCGTCTTCCCCAGGCTCTCTGCACGGCCGTCCCCTTGGTTCTCGGTTCGTCTCTGCGTGGTGGTGTGTGCGGGTCGTCTCTGCGGGTCGTCTCTGCGGGTCGTCTCTGCGTGGTGTGCGCGCCCACCGCCCGGTCAGCGCGCGGTCAGTCCCCAGACCAGGGCCAGCGCCGCCGCGGGGGCGAGGGCGCCCATTCCCCAGCGGATGGCCCGGTACTTGGCGGTCAGGATCGAGCTGACGTCGACGGCCTGGACGAGCAGCCACCCGGCGGGGTCCCGCCCGGCCTCGGCTATCCGGGCGGACAGCGACGCGAGATCGCGGGAGGCCACCAGATCACCGAAGTACGTCACCCCGTCCTCGCCGCGGACCGTGCCGGTGCGCGGCATGAGCGCCCCGACCAGCGCGGTCACCGCGACCGCCCAGAGCAGCCCCGCGAGCAGCAGCGGCACGTCGACCAGCCCGTGCCAGCCGGGCGCGCCGTGCCAGCCGAGCAGGAACGCCGGCAGCGCCAGCGTCCCCGACAGCAGCACGGACGCCTTGGAGTCGGCCCGGCCCAGGTCCTCGCGGACCGTGTTCAGCAGCAGTTCCGCGATGCGCTCCCCCGCCCGGTCCGGGCAGTGCCGACCCCCGTGCGGCACAGGCCCGGCCGGGTCGGGGGAGGCACGCCCCCCGCTCCCAGTGGTCAGTTCCCCGCCGTCGGCGGTCACCGGTCCTCCTCCGCCCAGGACCAGCCGTCGTCCCGCGGGCGCCTGCGGCGGCGCGGTGTCTCGTCCTCGGTGTCGTCACCCGGTCCGGACCCGGGCCGGTACGGCGGCTCCTCGGCCACCCAGTCCGGGGTGAACGGCTCGGCGCCCGCCGGCTCCAGCTGCGCGGCTTCCCGGCGGGCGGGCACCGCGCCGATGGGCCCCTGGATGGCGCGGCCCCGGCCCTGGTTGAGGAGGTTCAGGGCCTGCGTCTCCACGTCGTTGGAGTGGATCTGGCCGCTGGCGACCATGTCGAAGAGCCGGTCCACCCGGTCCCGCTCGTCCTGCCGGCCCTCCTGGCGGATCTTCTCCAGGAAGTCCTTGGCCTTGTCGGGTTCGGCCGCCAGCATGTAGCTGAGCTGCTCCAGGTCGCCGCCGCGCAGCATGGCGCGGAACGCGTCCTGACGTACCCCGGTCAGCTCGGCCGAGGCGCGCGCGTCGCGGATCTCGTCCATGTGCTCGATGGTCCGGTCGTCCATCCGCAGCCGTACGTACAGCCGTACGCGCAGCCCGAGTTCCGCGCCCAGGCTGTCCCAGCGACCGCCCGCGCACTCGCGGGTGAGGGCGCGGTCGGCCTGCTCGGCCTCGGTCACCCGGTAGGTCGAGGTGACCTCGCGCAGCCGCTCCAGCACGGGGGCGGTCAGCCGCTGGGCGACGTCCCTCACGACCTCGACGGCGGCCAGGTGGGGGTCGGTCACGGCCCAGTGGATGTCCACCTCGGCCTTGAAGAAGGTGGTGCCGCCGGCGGCGGGGAGGTCCATCTGGAGCGGTGTCTGATAGGTCCCGAGCGCGATCTCGCAGACGCTGTACGGCCGCGCGAACGCACGCTTGTCGACGTGCCGGATGCCGGCGACGGTGACCACGCTGTACCCGCCGTTGCGGTAGAACAGCACCGAGGCCCGCTGGGCGCGAACCGGCGGGAACCCGCCGGTCGGCGCGTACTCCCGCAGGAAGGGGCCCGCGGGAGC
Source organism: Streptomyces sp. AC627_RSS907 (assembly GCF_019049165.1). Classification (NCBI taxonomy): domain Bacteria; kingdom Bacillati; phylum Actinomycetota; class Actinomycetes; order Kitasatosporales; family Streptomycetaceae; genus Streptomyces; species Streptomyces sp. AC627_RSS907. The sequence goes on along the minus strand of NZ_JAGMUE010000108.1, from coordinate 7,220 downwards.
CGCGCCCGCCTCCCCGGCCTCCGCCCCGTTCACGTCCTCAGCCATGCCTGACCTCCTCGCGCGTCCGGTCCCGCGCAGCGACGGCGAGCCACCACAGGGAGCGCGCCTGCGCGTCGGGGAGCGGATCCTCCGGATCGTTCATCATGCGGCGCAGCAGCCAGTCCAGCCGCCGCCGGTCGTGCTCCTCGGTGGTCACCGCGGGCAGCAGCGCCGCGAGTCCCGGCCGCGTCCACTCGTCACCGTTGCCGCGCACGGCCGAACGCAGCAGGGACTCCAGCGCGTCCGTCGCCACATCCTTGGAGCGCGGCGTGTTGAGCGCGGTCCACAGCAGGTCGGCCATGGGGCGGACGAGTTCGGGCCGCGTCGCGGCGAGGGCCAGCGGCAGCGGCCAGTCACCGCGGTCGCCCAGCGGGGAGCCGGCGTCGTCGACCAGGACCTCGTCGACCGTCGTGAGCGCGAGCCGCACGGTCGTCACCAGCCCCAGGTCCTGGTAGACCTCCCGCTTGTGGTGGGTCCAGTCGGCCACCCGCCGCAGGACGGCCGCCGCCTCCGGGAGCGCCAGCAGCCGTACGACGTTGAAGGAGGCGACCGCCAGCTGGTCCCCCTCGTCGCGGACCCCGATCCGGGCCAGCGCGTCCAGGGTGTCGCCGGTCGTGGCCGCGGAGTTGCCGTAGCCCAGCGCCATGGCCGCGGTCCAGCGCAGCGGTTCGGTGCCGTACCGGCTCCAGTCGCCGACCACCTTGTGCACGATGCGGCGGTGCGAGTCGTGACCGGCCGCCTGGTCCAGCGCGGTGGCCGCGAAGACCCGGCGCCGGGGCGTGGCCGCGTCGGCGAGCGGGCGGATCAGTTCCGCGTAGCCGTGGTCGAAGTCCCTGACGCACAGTTCGCCCGCGGCGACCGCGGCCCGCATCCACACCTGGGAGCGCGGGTCGTCGGCCAGCAGCCGCAGCCAGCGCACCATCGGCGCCCGGACCGCGAAGTGCCGGTCCCACAGCTCGCTGAGCACCGCGGACGGCAGGGCCGAGCCCCGGTACCAGATCAGCCGCGACGCGACCTCGGCCCCGGCCACCTCGACCCGGCCGTCCTTGAGCTCGGCCCGGGACAGCGCCAGGTCGGCGCGGGGATCGTCGCAGAACAGCGGCCGGGCGGGGGTGTGGTCCGGGTCGGACTGCACGGACAGTTCCCAGGTCAGCAGGTGCGCGGCGGAGGCCACGGCGCTGTGCGAGGCCCCGCCCAGCACGGCGAGCGCGATGCGGAACGCCACCGGGTGGAACAGGCCGGCGGTGCCCGGGCGTTCACGGCCCGGCTCGTCCCCGGCCGGCGCCGCGAGCGCCCGGTCCACACCGGCGAACCACTCCTGCGCCTGACGGGCGGCGAGGCTGCGGCAGCCCGCCAGTAACTGCTCGTAGGTGAGGTCGCCCAGCACGTGCCCGGCCAGCAGGGAGGCGAGCACCTCGGCCTCGGCGGGGCGCAGGTCCTTCAGTCCGACCGCGTCGGTGACCTCCGTCCGGTTCCAGAGCGCCTCAGCGTCGGACAGCAGGCGGGCGACGCGGGTGCCGTCCGCCCCGGTCGCGCCGGCGTGTTCCTCCAGCCGCTCCCGCAACCGGGTGGTGAGCAGCTCCCCGGTGGGTGCGGGCGGGCAGAGGGCGCCGTACCGCCCGGTCAGCAGCGGGTCGGCCGCCGAGCCGACCGGGACGACGACGACGGCGAAGGCGTCGCGGCGGGCCAGGGCGGCGGCCAGCCCGTCCAGGTCCATCTCGTCGGGGACCGACGCGCCGGGCCGGGTGAGCGAGAGCTCCAGCAGGTACCCGGAGAGGGGCCGCGTCTCCCGGTCCCCGGAAACGCCGCCGCCCTCGCCGTCGTCGCCCTCGCCGTCGTGGAGGGAGTCGGCCAGTTGCCGGACGCCGCCGACCGGGTCGACCCGCTGGATCCGGGCCGCGGAGCGCGGCTGCGTGCCGTTCGCCGCCGGGTCGGTGACCTCGTCCAGGAGCGAGAGCGCGGTGCTGGTGCGGCCGGTGCCCGGCGCGGCCCCCAGCACCAGCAGCCGGCGGGCCCGGAGCGCCTCGCGCAGCCGCACGTACCCCTCGGGCTCCACGTGGACCCGGCGGAGTCTGCGCAGCTCCTCGTCGGGCACCGGCCCGCTGCGCAGCGCCGAGCCGGACCGCCGGGCGTCCATCCGCAGGTGGATGTCGCCGATGTGGGCGCTGTGGAAGTACGAGCGGTCGAAGGTGTGCAGGTCCCGGCCCGCGTCGAACAGCATGCGGGTGGCGCGGCGTGCCCGTGCGGCGGCGGCGAGGTCGGTGGGCGCCTCCTCGCCCTGCTCCTCGGCCAGCGGGTCACGGGTGTGCTCCCTGAACCGCCCGGCGGCGCGCTCCCGCTCCCGTTCCCGCTCCTCCCGCTCCTGCTCGGCGGCGTCGTCCCCGCCGGCCCCCTCGCGGTCCTCGGCCGTGCCGTCGTCGGCCCGGGGCGCGTCGTCCCGGTCCCGGTCCTGCCCCCGGTCCCGGTCCCGGTCCCGGTCCCGGTCCCGGTCCCCGCCCCGGTCCCGGTCCCCGCCCCTCTCCCGGCTTCTCTCCCGGTCCCGGCCCCTCTCCCCGTCCGTGTTCCGCGCCCTGTCGTCGGCCCCGGGGGCGCGGGCGTCGTCCGCCCTGCGCGGCGTGTCCTGGCCGGCGCCGCCCTCCGCCCGCTGCTCGTCGCTCACTCGCCCCGCCCCTTCCGGGAACGGTCACCGTCGGTGATCCGGCCGATGTGCACGGGCTGCTGGTAGACGTTGTCGTGGTGCTGCGACATGTCGCCGTGCACGGTGTAGCGGGCTCCCGCGGGACCGGCGTCGTCCGTGTCGCCGTCCTCTTCCTCACCGCCGCCCGCACCGCCGCCCGCACCGGCGGGCGTTCCGGCCGCGGGGGCTGCGGGGGCCGCATCGTCCGTGCCCGGCGGCCCGGCGGCCGGCGCCGGCGGCTCGGCCGGAATCCCGGGAGCGGCCCGCCCGGGAAGGTGGAACCAGGCGGTGACCTCGCCCTCCTTCAGCTCCAGCCGGGCCGGCGAGTAGCGCGCGGCCTCGATGAACTTGCCGCCGCCGACGACCACGTCCTGGTACAGGGAGTCCGAGGCGACCAGCACCAGGTCCGCCTTCTCGTCGTCCAGCAGCCGCCGGGCGACGGGGGAGTCGGCCAGCCGGCAGGCGAGGTCGACCGCCCGCCCGCTGATCCCCCGGGCGTCGTGCCGGACCGGGCCGACGTGCATACCGATCCGCAGCCCCAGGGGCACCCGCAGGCCGCGGTTCTCGTCCCGCAGGTTCTCGTGCACCTCGACCAGCCACAGGCCGAGCAGCCGGGTCACCGCGATCCGGCCGGCCACCGCCAGCAGCACGCCGTCGCCGCGGTCCTCCATGTGCACGGCGTCCCGCGCCACCTTGGCGTGCGTGAACGCCGTCTCCAGCACGCGGTAGATCCGGGCACGCATGCGCGGCTTGTCGACGTCGTCGTACTCGCCGGAACGTCTGGCGTCGACGCTGATCACCAACTCGTAGCGCGCCTCGGCGAGATCCATGGCGTCGTCGTTCACCCGTGCCCCCTGCTGCCTGCCGGTCGGTCTGCTTGCGGTCCCCTCAGGTTCGGGCCCGGGGACGAGGGCCGTCTGTGGCCGTTTACACACGGCGGGGCGCGGCTCTACTCCTGATGGCCGTCCGCGAGGAGGGAGAGCAGCGCGGGGTCGAGGATCTCCACCATCCGGTTGCCGGTCCGCACGATGTTCTGGGTGCGCAGCAGCCGCAGCGCCTTGGCGACGGCTTCCCGGGTCGCCCCCACGGTGGCGGCCAGCTCGTCCTGCGCCAGCTGGACGACGGAGCCGGCTGCGGAAGGGGCCGTCGGGGTGCGCGGGCTGGTGGAGGGGGCGGAGTAGGGGCCGGAGGTGTCGGGCCTCGACAGTTCGATGAGCCGGTGGGCCAGGCGCTGCAGCACGGTGAGCGAGGCGAGGGCGGAGCGTTCCTGGTCGGCGCTGCGCAGCCGGAAGGTGAGCTGGCGGATCACCAGGCCGCTCACCCGGGGGTGCAGGGCGAGGAAGCGGCGGAACGCGTCCCCGTTTATCACCTGCGCCTCGGTCGGCCCCAGCGCGCGCACGGTGGCGCTGCGGGGGTGCCGGTCCAGCGCGGCCATCTCGCCGAGCAGTTCACCGGGACCGCGCAGCCCCAGTATCAGCCGGGTGGCGCCCCGGTCCGTCGCGACGGAGACGGTCACCCACCCCTGCAGGACGATCAGGACGTGGCTGGACCGGTCGCCCTCCGTCAGAAGGTGGGCGTCGGCCGGGTAGCGCTTGCGGTGGCCGAGAGCCATCACGCCCTCGCGCTCCTGGGCGGTCAGCGCCTGCGCGAACGCGAGCTCGTCGCCGAGCAGCCCCATGGCTACGCCCCCCGCCGCAGTCCGGACGCCTGGTTCTTGGATGGTTGATGGTGACAGAGTGGCCAAGTGGAGAGAGTGAATTGCGCCACACTCGCGCTACTGGCCGGTAACGACAGAACCGCCAGGCAGTCGCCCTCCAGGACGCACCCGCCCCGACCCGGCCCCCCTCGCCCGCAACTGTGCGCGACAGCTCGTTCACCACTCGCGACCTGGAAGGACGCCGAGGGCGGCATCGGCCATCGGGGCCGGGGCCCGTCGGCGTCGGAAATCGGCCGCTGGGGCGGAATTGGCGGAAACTCGGGTGTCGCTTTCGCGTGGCCGGCGGCTTGGCCGGTAAGGCGTTCTTGCGCCCGCGCACGGGGCGGGGAAGCGGGCGCGGGCGGCTCGCGCGGCGCACGCGGCCCGCGGGGCGAGCGTCCGCGTCAGTCCCCTGAGTGGTTTACCCGTCACCTCGGAGAGTGCGGGCTCCGCGCCTCCCTAGCATCCCTCTGCGTAGCCGCACGGCTACTGAAAGCGAAAGGGAGAGGGATGCGCTTCAACTCCACGGGCCGGCTGGCGGCCGTCGCCTCGGCCGCACTTCTGCTGCTCGGCGGTGCCGCCACCTCCGCGCAGGCGGCGGCACCCGGGCCCGTCCTGTACTCGATCGACTTCTCCAACCCCCAGGAGCGCGACGACAACGACCTGCCGGAGCCCTACGGCCGGGTCTCCCTGCAAGCGCCCTGGGGTGAGCAGACCGCGCTGTGGGAGCACCCGGACGTCGGCATCAACACCCCCACCCTCCCGCGGTACCCGGACGACGGCCCGTACGCGAGGAGGTTCGTCGACCACCCCGTCACCGAGGTGTGCGCCTTCGTGGGCGAGGACGACACCGGCATCAACGACGACGACGTCCTCGCCGCCGGCTGCGTGCCGGTCGAGGGTCCCGGCAGCTACACCATCTCGGGCGAGGACGGATCGGTCACCGTCGACCTGTACGACGTCTGACGCCCTCGGGAGGAGGACGCCGGACACGTCGAAGGGCCCCACCGCGAACGGTGGGGCCCTTCGACATCGTGCCCGGTGAGGCACTGGCGGAGGATACGAGATTCGAACTCGTGAGGGGTTGCCCCCAACACGCTTTCCAAGCGTGCGCCCTAGGCCTCTAGGCGAATCCTCCGCGGAGAACATTACATGACGTCGGGGAGTGCCTGCGAACTCGTTCTCCGGCGCCCGCATCGGGTAACGTGTGGCACAGCCCCTCACGCGGCGCTATCTGACTGAACTCCCCCAGGGCCGGAAGGCAGCAAGGGTAGGTCGGCTCTGGCGGGTGCGTGGGGGGCGCTTGCGTTCGCGGGCGGTCCGGTTGTCGGTGGGCGCCTATAACCTCGTATACGTGTCGTCTCTCGCGCTCTACCGCCGTTACCGCCCGGAGTCCTTCGCCGAGGTCATCGGGCAGGGGCATGTCACCGACCCGCTGCAGCAGGCGCTGCGGAACAACCGGGTCAATCACGCGTACCTGTTCAGCGGTCCGCGTGGATGCGGCAAGACGACCAGCGCCCGCATCCTCGCACGGTGCCTGAACTGCGAGCAGGGCCCCACGCCGACCCCGTGCGGCGCGTGCCAGTCGTGCCGCGACCTGGCGCGCAACGGGCCGGGTTCCATCGACGTCATCGAGATCGACGCCGCCTCGCACGGTGGCGTGGACGACGCCCGCGACCTGCGCGAGAAGGCGTTCTTCGGGCCCGCTCACAGCAGGTACAAGATCTACATCATCGACGAGGCCCACATGGTCACGTCGGCGGGCTTCAACGCCCTGCTCAAGGTGGTCGAGGAGCCGCCGGAGCATCTGAAGTTCATCTTCGCGACCACCGAGCCCGAGAAGGTCATCGGGACCATCCGGTCCCGGACGCACCACTATCCGTTCCGGCTCGTGCCGCCCGGCACTCTGCGCGACTACCTCGCCGAGGTGTGCGGCAAGGAGGACATCCCCGTCGAGGACGGTGTGCTGCCGCTGGTGGTGCGGGCCGGCGCGGGGTCCGTGCGTGACTCGATGTCCGTCATGGACCAGCTGCTGGCCGGCGCCGGTGCCGACGGCGTGACGTACGCCATGGCGACCGCCCTGCTCGGCTACACGGACGGCTCGCTGCTCGACTCCGTCGTCGAGGCGTTCGTCTCGGGCGACGGCTCGGCCGCCTTCGAGGTCGTGGACCGGGTGATCGAGGGCGGCAACGACCCGCGGCGCTTCGTCGCCGACCTGCTGGAGCGCCTGAGGGACCTCGTCATCCTCGCCGCCGTGCCCGACGCGGCGGAGAAGGGGCTGATCGACGCCCCGGCCGACGTCGTCGAGCGGATGCAGGCCCAGGCGCGGTCCTTCGGTGCCGCCGAGCTGAGCCGCGCCGCCGACATCGTCAACGAGGGGCTCACGGAGATGCGCGGCGCCCACTCGCCCCGCCTCCAGCTGGAGCTGATCTGTGCGCGCGTGCTGCTGCCCGCCGCCTACGGCGACGAGCGGTCGGTGATGGCCCGCCTGGACCGGATCGAGCGCGGCGTGCAGTTCTCCGCGGGCGCGGGTGCGCCGGCCATGGCGTACGTGCCCGGGCCCGACGCGCATGCCGGTGCCGCGGGCGCCCCTCCGGTACAGCCGGGGACCGGCCCGGCCGTGGCCAGGGCAGCGGTACGGGCGCCGGGCGCCGGCGTCCCGGCCGCCGACCCGGCCCCCGCTCAGGACGCCGGAACCGGCGAGGGCGGCGGAGGCGGGCGGCCCGGGGCCCAGGCCGCACCCGCACAGCCCCCCGCCCCGGCGGCCCCCGCTCCCGCTCCCGCCCCGACTCCTGCCCAGGCCCCCGC
>NZ_JAGMUE010001057.1:0-631 GCF_019049165.1 Streptomyces sp. AC627_RSS907 | reverse complement strand
CCCACGTGCAGTCGATCACCGAGCGGATCAGCCTGGACGGCGCCCCGATCTCCGCCGAGCGGTTCATCGAGACGTACCGGGACATCCAGCCGTACGTGGAGATGACCGACGCCCAGCAGGAGTTCCGGCTCTCCTTCTTCGAGGTGCTGACGGCGATGGCGTACGCGGCGTTCGCCGACGCGCCGGTCGACGTCGCGGTGGTCGAGGTCGGCATGGGCGGCACCTGGGACGCGACCAACGTCATCGACGCGGCGGTCGCCGTCGTCACCCCGATCTCGCTGGACCACACGGACCGGCTCGGCAGCACGCACGAGGCGATCGCCACCGAGAAGGCGGGGATCATCAAGGCCCGGGAGGGGGCCGACGGCGCCGCAGGGGCCACGGTGGTCCTCGCTCAACAGCCGGTGGAGGCCGCGTCGGTGCTGCTCAAGCGGGCCGTCGAGGTGGACGCCACGGTGGCCAGGGAGGGCATGGAGTTCGGCGTGCTGAACCGGGAGGTCGCGGTCGGGGGCCAGCTCCTGACGCTGCGCGGCCTCGGCGGCGAGTACCCGGACCTCTTCCTCCCGCTGCACGGCGCACACATGGCGCACAACGCGGCCGTGGCGCTCGCCGCCGTCGAGGCGTTCTTCGG
>NZ_JAGMUE010001056.1:661-1052 GCF_019049165.1 Streptomyces sp. AC627_RSS907 | reverse complement strand
GCTCCAACTCGTGGCGCAGGGCGGCCCGGGACCGCCGCCGCAGCCTGCGCAGCACCGCCGTGTCGCACCACTCCTGGCCGATGCCCGAGGGGTGGAACTCGCCCTGGACGACCCGGTTGTCGGCGGCCAGACGGTGCAGCGCACCGTCCGTGACGGCCGGGCCGAGGCCGAAGCGCGCCGCCGCGTCGGCCGAGGTGAAGGGCCCGTGCGTGCGCGCGTACCGCGCCAGGAGGTCGCCCAGCGGGTCCCGCACCGGCTCGGTGAACGCCTCCGGGACGCCGACCGGCAGCGCCGTGCCCAGCGCGTCCCGCAGTCGCCCCGCGTCCTCCACCGCGGCCCAGTGCTGGCGGCCGGCGATGCGCACCCGGATGGCACGCCGGGCGGACTCCAG
>NZ_JAGMUE010001056.1:0-555 GCF_019049165.1 Streptomyces sp. AC627_RSS907 | reverse complement strand
GCGTCGGCGACGCCCTCGGCGTCCTTGATCCGCCGATCGTCGCTCAGCCAGGCCAACTCGCGTTCCAGCTCGGCCAGCACCTCGGGGTCCAGCAACTCGCGCAGCTCCGCCTGGCCGAGCAGTTCGGCCAGGAGCCGGGAGTCCAGCGAGAGCGCGGCGGCCCTGCGCTCGGCCAGCGGCGAGTCGCCCTCGTAGAGGAACTGCGCCACGTACCCGAAGAGCAGGGAGCGCGCGAACGGCGAGGGCTCGGGCGTGGTGACCTCCACCAGCCGCACCCGGCGCGCCTCGATGTCGCCCATCAGCTCGGTCAGCCCCGGCACGTCGAAGACGTCCTGGAGGCACTCGCGGACGGCCTCGAGGACGATCGGGAACGAGCCGAACTCGCTGGCCACCTGCAACAGTTGCGAGGCGCGCTGACGCTGCTGCCACAGCGGGGTGCGCTTGCCCGGGGTGCGCCGTGGCAGGAGCAGCGCGCGGGCGGCGCACTCCCGGAAGCGGGCGGCGAACAGCGCCGAGCCGCCCACCTCGTCGGTCACCAACTGGGACACTTCGCCC
>NZ_JAGMUE010001055.1:0-627 GCF_019049165.1 Streptomyces sp. AC627_RSS907 | reverse complement strand
CGGCTGATCAACGAGACGTACACGGCGTTCGTCCAGTCCTTCATGCCGAGCCTGGGCCGCCCCGACGTGGACGCGCTGCACAACCTGAGCGCGGCGATCGTCGTGGACCAGGAGCGGATGGGCGCCAACTCCCGCTCCACGGTGGGCACCGCGACCGACGCGTACACGATGCTGCGCATCATCTTCAGCCGCCTGGGCACCCCGCACATCGGCACCTCCAGCGCGTTCAGCTTCAACGTGGCGGAGGGCATGTGCCCCGAGTGCGAGGGCGTCGGCGAGGTCTCGAAGATCGACGTCGAGCAGCTCGTGGACCGCGACAAGTCGCTGAACGAGGGCGCGATCACGGTTCCCGGGTTCGCCGTGGACTCCTGGTACTGGCAGGTCATGGCGGGTTCCGGGCTCTACGACCCGGACACCAAGCTGCGGGACTTCACCGAGACCGAGTGGGAGGACTTCCTCCACAAGCCCAGCACCAAGCTCAGGATCGGCTCCAACAACATCACGTACGAGGGCCTGGTCACCAAGGTCCAGCGGGTCTACCTCAGCAAGGACCGCGAGTCGATGCAGGCCCACCTGCGCGCCTTCGTGGACCGCGCGGTGGTCTTCGCCTCCTGCCCGGCCTGCGCC
>NZ_JAGMUE010001054.1:0-545 GCF_019049165.1 Streptomyces sp. AC627_RSS907 | reverse complement strand
GTGGCCGCGGCGCACGGCGGCGTCGAGATCGCGACGGTGGCCCTGGCCTGGCTGGCCGCGCAGCCCACGGTGGTGGCCCCGATCGCCAGCGCCCGCACCCTGGAGCAGCTCCCGCCGCTGCTGGCCGTGGCCGACCTGGACCTCACGGCTTCGGAGATCGCCGCGCTGACCGAGGCGTCGGCCTGAGCCGGTAGCCGCCGGCGCCGCCGGGACGAGCACCGGTCCTCACCGCGGGCCACGCGCCCATGACGCCCACTGGCCGTGGTCGTACGCCAGGGGTCCCTACACCATGCGCCCCTACGCCACGCGCGCGTGCCCGCGTACTCCGCCATCCGTACGCCGCCCGCCCGGATGCCGCCCGTCCGCGTGCCCGGGTCCCGTCCGGGCGCTCTGACGCGCCGCGCGCGGCGAGCGGACGGGGCGTCAACTTCCCTCGCACGGCCGCCGGTCGGCCGACCCTCGTACATGCGCCGACGAGGTGGAGCCCGCCGGAGCGGCCCGCCGCCGGGGGCCGGCTGCCGGCCCGGTCGGGCGGTGGCGTGCGC
>NZ_JAGMUE010001053.1:0-817 GCF_019049165.1 Streptomyces sp. AC627_RSS907 | reverse complement strand
ACTTCAGGCCGACCGAGACGGCGATGGAGAAGGCGTCCATCATTCCAGCGAGGGTCGAGCCCTGCTTGGACATCTTGAGGAAGACCTCGCCCAGCCCGTCGTCCGGGTAGGAGTTGGCGGTCATGTAGCCCTCGGCGCCGCCGACCGTGAAGGAGGTCGTGATGCCGGGACGCCCCTTGGGAAGGCGGTTGCGCACCGGGCGGTACTCGACGACCTTCTCCGGCTCCGGCTCGGCCTTGGCCTTCTCTTCCTTCTTCTTCGCCGACAGCGGCTGGCCGACCTTGCAGTTGTCGCGGTAGATCGCCAGCGCCTTCAGGCCGAGCTTCCAGCCCTCGAAGTACACCTCCTCGACCTCTTCGACCGTGGCCGACTCGGGCAGGTTCACGGTCTTGGAGATCGCGCCGGACAGGAACGGCTGGGCCGCCGCCATCATCCGGACGTGCCCCATGGCCGAGATGGCCCGCTCGCCCATCGCGCAGTCGAAGACCTCGTAGTGCTCGTGGCGCAGCCCCGGGGCGTCGATGACGTTCCCGTGCTCGGCGATGTAGCTCACGATCGCCTCGACCTGCTCCGGCTGGTAGCCGAGCCGCTTCAGCGCCTTGGGGACCGTGTTGTTCACGATCTGCATGGAGCCGCCGCCGACCAGCTTCTTGAACTTGACCAGCGCCAGGTCGGGCTCGACACCGGTGGTGTCGCAGTCCATCATCAGGCCGATGGTGCCGGTCGGGGCGAGCACCGACGCCTGGGCGTTGCGGAAACCGTTCTTGTCGCCGAGCCGGAGGACGTCCTGCCACGCCTCCGTCGCCGCGGCCCACAC
>NZ_JAGMUE010001052.1:0-565 GCF_019049165.1 Streptomyces sp. AC627_RSS907 | reverse complement strand
AAGCAGGTGTACATGCTGCTGTTCTGCCTGATGAGCCCGATGATGGTGTTCGGTCACTACTGGAGCGAGCGGCGGCACGGCAAGAAGAAGTTCCGCAAGTCCGTCAAGCAGTACAAGGAAGAGCTCAGCCAGTACGAGAGCGACCTCGCCAGCGCCTGCACCCAGGACCAGCGGGCCCGCCGCACGGACCTGCCGGACCCGGCCGAGGTGATGCTCCGCGCCGTCGGCCCCCGGCGCACCCTGTGGGAGCGGCGGCTCACCGACCCCGACGCGCTGCACCTGCGCGTGGGCATGGGCGACCTGCCGGCCGAGATCGAGCTGTTGCAACCCGGCAAGCAGTACGACGAGGACCCGCCCGAGCCGCCCACCATCCACGACGTCCCCGTCGCCCTGCCCTTCGCCACGCTCGGGGTCGTCGGCGTGGCGGGGGAGCGGGGGCGTGCCCTGTCGACCGCCCACTGGCTGGTGGCGCAGGCCGCCGTGCTGCACAGCCCGCGCGACCTGTCCCTGGTGGTGCTCTCCTCCGAGCGGGACGCCGGCCGGTCCTGGAGCTGGTCGCGCTGGC
>NZ_JAGMUE010001051.1:0-622 GCF_019049165.1 Streptomyces sp. AC627_RSS907 | reverse complement strand
CCGGGCCGGACGCGCCACCCAAGGCCCGTGCGCTGTTCCTCGATCGGGTGGCCTGGGCGCACACCAAAGCCGGGGATCGCGCGCACGCGCAGCACGCGATGCGGGCTCTGGGGGAGGCGGCGGAAGCGCTGGCCGAGGACAGCGAGGGCACCGAGTCCCCGGCGTGGCTGTACTGGGTGGACGCCGGCGAACTCCAGATCATGGAAGCCCGCGTCCACACCGAGCTACGCCGACCGCTCCGCGCCGTACCGCTCCTGCGTGATGTGCTCGGCCGGTACGACGCGACGCACACGCGGGAACTCGCCCTGTACCTGTCGTGGCTCGCCGTGGCCTACGCCGACGCCAACGAGCCCGAGGCAGCGGCGGCAACCGCCGCGCGGGTCATGAGCCTGTCCGCCGACGTGGCCAGCGAGCGGACGGCGGAACGGGTCCGGGTAGTGCTGGCGCGGTTGACCGAGTACGCCGAGGTGCCCGAGGTGCGAGCGGTACTCGACAGCGCGGTCTGACCACTCCCAAGCGGGATCAAGCGCGGCGGGCCCTTGGTGGCGTGGTGGACAAAGCACCCACCCCCATCCACAGGCTGTGCACAGCGCACCCCGCCCCCGACCGGCCGCGCCCCCAC
>NZ_JAGMUE010001050.1:0-701 GCF_019049165.1 Streptomyces sp. AC627_RSS907 | reverse complement strand
TCTCAGCGCCCACCACCGACGGCCGCGCTCCCGAGCGCGACACCTTCGCCTGGACGGTGCTCTCCGCGCTGGCCGGCGAGGTCGACTCGACGGTCGCCGAAGACCGGACGGTCAGCATCAGCCTGCACAAGAAGCGCGGCGCCGGGCCCGGGCAGCCGTAACGGAAAGGGGGGCTCCGTGAGTACTGCATCATCGCGGGGGGTGCGCGCCCCGGCCATCCCGCAGCAGCCGGACGGGCCGCATCCCGCGGACCCGGAGCCGACCGGCGACGGACCAGAGCGGGCGGACCACATGGATCAGCACCAGCACGAGCAGCGGACCCACGATCCCCAGGACCGAAGCGGCGCGCGAGCGATGTTCATAGAGCTGCGCGAGCTCCCCGACGGTTCTCCTGAGCGGGCCGAACTCCGCAACAGCCTCGTGCGCATGCACCTCCCCTTGGTAGAGCACCTCGCGCGCCGCTTCCGCAACCGCGGGGAGCCCCTCGACGACCTGACCCAGGTCGCCACCATCGGACTGATCAAGTCGGTCGACCGGTTCGACCCCGACCGTGGCGTGGAGTTCTCCACGTACGCGACGCCCACGGTCGTCGGCGAGATCAAGCGCCACTTCCGTGACAAGGGCTGGGCCGTGCGCGTGCCGCGGCGGCTCCAGGAACTGCGGCTGGCCCTGACCACGGCGACCGCGGAGCTGTCCCAGCG
>NZ_JAGMUE010001049.1:0-841 GCF_019049165.1 Streptomyces sp. AC627_RSS907 | reverse complement strand
TCGGCGGGCTTTCGGCCACGCCGCTGCTGATCGTCCCCGCGGTCGTCGGCGTCGCCCTGGTGCTGTGGACCCGCGGCCGGGCCGGCTGGGACGGCGCCGGTTCCGGCGCGGCCAAGGAGCGGGCGGGCGAGGACGACTGGCCGCTGTTCCTGCGCCTTTCGGCGGTCGTGATCTGCCGGTCGATCGCGTACGTGGGGTTGAGCGCGTTCATCTCGCTGCACGTGCGCCACCACCTGGACGCCGGCGACACGGCCGGTGCGGCGGCCCTGTTCATCCTCTTCGGCGGTGGCGCGATCGGCACCCTGCTCGGCGGCCGGCTGGCCGCGCGCTGGGGCCGGGTGCGGACGCTGCGCGTCGCGTACGCGGTGGCCGTCCCGTCCGTGGCGGGCATCCCCTTCGCGCCCGGGCCGCTGGTGTACGTCTTCGTCGCGGCGACCGCCGTCGCGCTCTACGTGCCCTTCTCGCTGCACGTCACCCTGGGGCAGGACTACCTCCCGCGCCGGGTCGGCACCGCTAGCGGCGTCACGCTCGGGCTCGCCGTGAGCATCGGTGGCATCGCCAGCCCGCTGGTCGGCGCCCTGGCCGAGGCCACCTCGCTGCGCTGGGCGCTCGCCTCGCTGGTGTCGATGCCCATCGCCTGTTGGGTCCTGTCGTACACGCTCACCGAACCGGCGGCCATGGAGAGCCGGTCGGCCAAGCCGAAGGCTGGCGTCGCGGAGTGAGCCCGCCCCGTCGACCGCCGTACGCCGCCGCCGGCCGGTGACCGCTCGCGGGCGGGGTACGGCCGTGTCACCCCATGCCGGCACTTGTCCGTGTGTGCCGCCTATGCGGTCCATTACAT
>NZ_JAGMUE010001048.1:0-719 GCF_019049165.1 Streptomyces sp. AC627_RSS907 | reverse complement strand
GGCGGGGAGCGCGGCGGTCTCCCGCGCGCCGCCCGACCGGGGCACGGGGCCCGGCCCGGGCGAAAACCCACCCCGGTGATCGGCGGCACGGCGCTAGAGTCGGTGCCATGACGGCAGACGAGGGGACCGTACGAGTCGACAGTTGGATCTGGTCGGTGCGGCTGACCAAGACCCGCTCCGCGGCCGCGACGGCGTGCCGGGGCGGCCACGTCCGCGTCAACGGCGACCGGGTCAAGCCCGCGGCGGCCGTGCGGCCGGGGGACCAGGTGCGGCTCTTCCACGCGGGACGCGAGCGCGTCGTCGTGGTCTCGAAGCTGGTGCGCAAGCGGGTCGGCGCCGCGATCGCCGCCGAGTGTTACGTGGACAACAGCCCGCCCCCGCCGCCGCGCGAGGAGGTCGCGCTGCTCGGCGTCCGGGACCGCGGCGCGGGCCGGCCCACCAAGCGTGACCGGCGCGAGATGGAGCGCCTGCGCGGCAACTGAGCGCGACAGCGACAGCCGGGTGGCTTCCCGATTACGGGGCGCCACCCGGCTGTCGTGCGCGATGCCGGGCGGGGTGCGCGCCTGCCGTGCCGCGATGCCCGGCGGGGTGCGCGGCACGGCGCGGACCACCCGGATGCGGGCACGCCGGGCGGCCGGCGAGGGGTAGGGATCGTAGGCGCGGGGCGCCGGACCCGTCGTCGTGGCCGCCCGGCGCCGCACGCCGTGGCTGCCCCGCCC
>NZ_JAGMUE010000107.1:0-24024 GCF_019049165.1 Streptomyces sp. AC627_RSS907 | reverse complement strand
CGGAAGGAACCCGCTCGACCGGCCGGACGCACTCCGCCGCCACCGCCGTCTCCCCCACCGCCCCCGCCACCGGCTCCCCCGCCTTCGACCCCGCCGCCGAGTTCGACCGGCAGGTCCGTACGCTCATCGCGCTCGGCTACCCGGCGCTCTCCGGGCGCACCCCGGAGCAGTTCGCCGAGCTGGTGGCGCCGTTGCGTGCCGAGGCCGTGGCCCACGCGGGCACCGCGGCGGAGGGTGCGGACGCCCCGTACGACCCCGCCGTCACCGGCCGGGTGCCGTTCGTCCTGGTCGTCGGCCGTGAACTCGCCCCGATCGAGCGGACGATGCCGCTGACCACGCTGCACGGCGGCCGGCTGCCCGGGTTCGTCGACCGCTCCTTCGAGCCCGGCTCCCTGGAACGGTTCGTCGCCACGCAGGAGGCCGCGCCGCCCGGCCGGGACGGCGTCCACCTGCTGTGCGACGTCGACCGCGGGGAGGAGTTCTGCGGGGTCGTGCCCGACGACGCGATGGCCACCATCGCCGGACGGGGGCGCGGTCCGCTCACCATCGAGGAGGGCATCGCGCTGATGACCCACGCCCCGCAGGTCCTGGTCAAGAACAAGTGCTTCTCGCTGGGCGGTTCCCGGTCCGGCGACCGCCGGGTCCCGGCGATCTGGATCAGCCGGAAGGCCCCGAAACTCGGCTGGTGCTGGGCGGGCAACCCGCACACCTGGCTCGGCATGGCGTCCGCGGGCGCCCGCCGCGCCTGAGGACGCGCCCGGCCGCCGCGGGCCCCGTCCTGGACGTCCCCGTCCCGGACGTCCCCGTCCCGGACGTCCTCGCGCAGGGCGTCCTCGCGCAGGGCGTCCGGGGCGGGCGGGCGTCGGAGCGTCCGGAAGGCGGGCACGCCCGGCCGGTCCCGGGCCTCCCCCGAACACGCCGACCGGGACACGCTCCCGGCGCCGGGCCTCATCCCGCCGCACGGACCGCCCGCGTCGGCCACAGCCCCCCGTCCTCCGCGTGCCGCCGGCTCGTCACCGTCAGCGTGAGTGTCACCGCGAGCGAGGCGAGCGCCATCACGGTCATCGCCGTCGCCGGAGAGGTGAACTGGGCGACCGTGCCCGCCAGGGCCGCGGCGACGCCCTGCGCCGTGAGCATCCCGGCGGAGTGCAGCCCGAGGGCGTGCCCGGAGAGTTCGTCGGGGGTCAGCGCGACCAGGCGTTCCTGCTGCACCAGGCTGGCGCCGAAGCCCACGGAGGCCAGAGCGACCAGGACGGCCGTCAGCGGCAACGGCGGGCGCAGGAAGAGGACGAGGTACGGCGCGGCCAGCAGCACCAGCAGCGGGACGCCCAGGCGCGGGCGCAGCCGGGCCGGCAGCAGCCGGCCGACCGCCACGTCCCCGGCCAGCATGCCGAGCGCGGCGCAGGCGAACAGCGTGCCCGCGGCCCGGGGGTCGTAGGACACGTACAGGGACTCGCAGCCGACGACGAGGCCGTTGGGGATCCACAGCGCGAGATAGACGTGCCGGCGCGGCGCACAGGACCACAGCAGGGCGTTGGTGCGCCGGGTGGCGGCGACGGACGGGCGGCCCGAGGCGCGCGGCGGACGGCGGGTCAGCCGGAGGGCGAGGCCGGCCGCGGTGGCGTAGAGACCGGCCGCGAGCAGCAGGCACACGCGCGGCGACAGCACGGTCAGCAGGGCGCCACCGGCCGCGTACCCCGCGATCTGCAGGAGGCCGTTCATCATGTTGAAGACCGAACGCCCCGTCAGGTAGCTCTCCTTGGAGAGGATCTCGTTCAGCAGTCCCCAGCGGACCCCGCCGCCGAGCGAGGCGATCAGGCCCTCGACGAGGACGACGGCGAACATCGCCCAGACCGGCAGACCGGGCAGCGCGAGGACCGCGGTGGCGGCGGCGAAGGCGAGCGAGAGGCCCGCCAGCGTCGCGCGCGGGGCCAGCCGGTCGGCGCCGGAGAGGAAGAGCGTGGCGCCCAGCACCTGTGCCAGCGCCGGGCCGAACATGCTCACCGCGGACAGCAGGGGTGAGTTCGTCGCCCGGAACACCAGCGTGCCGAGCGCCAGACCGCTCACCGTCTGGGCGGCGGTGCCCGCCGCGGAGGAGAGGACGAGGGGGCTGAACTCCGGGGTGCGGAAGAGGTCCGCATAGCTCTTGCGGCTCGTGTCTGGCATGCCGGGAGTGTGCGACGGTCCGGGAAGGCGCCGTTATTCTTTCGCGCGGACGCGAAAGGTGGGGGCGCGAGCGGGCCCGGTCGGGGCCGGACGGGGGCGGCATGGGCTGGTGGCAGGTCAACGCCGACACGCTGGCCCGCAGCCGGTTCGTCCTGTCGCCGCTGGCCGAGACCTTCGCCTGCCTGAAGCTGCTGCACGCCGAGGTGGCCGCGCACCCCGGTGAGCGGGCCTGGCTCGACGCCCACCTGCCCGGCTACCGGCGTCGGCTGGCGGACGACCCGGTGACCGCGCTGCTGGTCCGCTCGGGGCTCGGCCGGAAGTGGATCGCCGACTTCCTCACCCCCACTCCGCGCGAGGGCGAGACCTTCGAGGAGGGCGTCGCCCGGATCCGGTCGGCCCGTCCCGACGAGGCCCGCGCCCATCTCCGCCTCTCCCTCGCCGGCCCGCTCCCCGCCGCCCTGGACCGGGACGACCTGCCCCGTCGTGCCGCCGCTCTGCTGGAGTACGTCTGGACGCGGACCGTACGGCCGGACTGGGACCGGCGCCGTCGCGTCCTGGAGGCCGACGTCGTCGCCCGGATCGCGCAGGTGGGCCGGGGCGGCTGGGCGGCCGTGCTGGACGCCCTGCGACCGGGCACCCGCTGGCTCGGCGACAGCCGGCTCCAGATCAACCTGCACGAGTACCCGCCGCGTCGCCTCTCCGGGGCCGAGCTGATCCTCGTACCGGTCACGGCGCAGCGGCACGGCTGGGTGTCGTGGGAGGACGAGGACGCCGCGCGGTACGCGGTGGTCTACCCGTGCGCCGGTGCCCTCGCGGACGACGGCGCCCGGGCCGTGCCCGCGGCCCTGGGCGCGTTGCTCGGCCCGGCCCGGGCGGGGGTGCTGGTGCTGCTCGGCTCCCCCATGAGCCCCAGCCAGCTGGTCGGGGTGACGGGGCAGGGACTCGGCTCGGTCGGGCGGCACCTGCGGGTGCTGCTGGACGCGGGGCTGGTGGAGCGGCGGCGGGCGGGCCGGTCGGTGCTGTACTCGCGGACGGCGGCCGGGGAGGTGCTCGTCGAGACGGTGCGGGGCGGGTGTGAGGCGGGCGGGACGGCGAGCGGGGCTAGCATCCGTCCATGACGACCTCTGAGAACGCGCAGCACGACGACGGCCTCCCCCTCGACGTCGAGATCGGCGCCCTCCAGGGCGGGACGGCCGGCCTCGCCCAGTACGCGGGCCGGGTGGTCCTGGTGGTCAACGTGGCCTCCAAGTGCGGGCTGACGCCGCAGTACGCCGGCCTGGAGCGGCTGCACGAGCGGTACGCGGAGCGGGGCTTCACCGTGCTCGGCGTGCCCTGCAACCAGTTCATGGGGCAGGAACCGGGCAGCGCCGACGAGATCGCCGAGTTCTGCTCGTCGACGTACGGCGTCACCTTCCCGATGACCGAGAAGGCGGACGTCAACGGCGAGGGCCGGCACCCGCTGTACGACCGGCTGACCGGATTCGCCGACGCCGAGGGGCACAGCGGTGACATCCGCTGGAACTTCGAGAAGTTCCTGATCGGGCGGGACGGCAGGGTCGCCGCCCGGTTCGCGCCGCAGACCGAGCCGGAGTCGGCCGAGGTGGTGGCGGCCGTGGAGGAGCGGCTGGCCGGCTGACCGGCCAGAGTGACGGGGAGGGGTGGTTGACCTTGCCCCTGGGACAAGGCCGAGCGTCGTCGTCGCCGGGCGGAACAGGCCGTCCGGTGACGGAGGACGACGCTGTGGACGATGCACGCGACGACGAGTTGCTGACCATCGGGGCGTTCGCCGCGCGAGCCCGCCTGTCGGCCAAGGCCCTCAGGCTGTACGACCGCCTGGGCCTGCTGGCGCCCGCCCGTGTGGACGAGGTCACCGGCTACCGCTACTACCGCGCCGGGCAGAGCGGGCGCGCCCGCCTGGTGGCCCTGTTGCGCCAGTTGGACATGCCGCTGGCGCGGGTCGCCGAGGTGGTCCACGCGGAAGGGTCCGAGGCGGCCGGTCTGCTCGACGCCTACTGGGCGGAAGTGGAGGCCCGGGTGGCCGGGCAGCGGGCGCTCGCCGACTACCTCTGTGCACGACTGTCGGGGAGGAGCTCCGAGATGTACGGGAAGTTCGTGGTGGAGACGGTCGACGTGCCCGAGCAGGTGGTGATCAGCGAGACGCGGCACACGCTGGCGGGTGAGCTGCCGACGTGGATCGGCGCCTCGCTGGCCCGGCTGGAGGAGGCGGCCGGGGTCTGCGGGGGTGTGACGGCGCCGCCCTTCGTCGTCTACCACGCCGAGGTGTCGATGGAGAGTGACGGCCCGGCGGAGTCGTGCGTGCCGGTCGCCGACGAGGCGGCGGCGCGGTCGTGGGCCGAGGGACAGGGGCGGGCCTGGCAGTCGCAGGTGCGGGTGGTACCGGCCGGGCGGCTGGCCTACACCCGGATCACCAAGGCCCAGGTGGCGCATCCGCAGATCCTGGCCGCTTACGAGGCGGTGGAGGAGTGGATCGCCGCTCGGGGGCTGGCGGTGGCGGGGCCGTGTCGTGAGGTGTACTTCGCCGACTGGGAGGCTGCGGGGCCCGAGGACCCGGTGTGCGATGTGGCGTTCCCGGTGTCATGAAGGGCGTCGTGAAGGGTGTCGTGACCGGTGAGGTGACGGACACCCGGACGACCTGAACAGAGCCCTCTCGGCAAGGTCGGCGAACTGGTCGAGAGGGCTCCGCCTGCGGTCTGGGTGGGCGGCGCGGGGAGTGGCTACTCCTTGACCGAGGTCACGAAGGCGTTCCACGCGGCGGCGGGGAAGGCCAGGACCGGTCCCTCGGGGACCTTGGAGTCACGGACGGCCAGCGCCTCCACGACCGGTGACTTGACCTCGACGCAGGCACCATTTCCTCCGGAGTAGGAGGACTTGGTCCACGTTTCCGTCGCGCCCTGAAGAATTGCCATGTCTGCTCCGATGGCGAGTTGCCGAGTACGGTCGCCGCGCCGCGGGTCCACGGGACCGCGGCGCGGATTACGCCAATGTCTTGTGATCGTTGGCGTGATCGACGCTACTCGCTGACCTCCACCTCCGGAGCGGCCGTTCACCCGACCGGATGGCATATTCCAGTGCGTCTTCCAGTGCAACGCGGCAGGGGTGTAGCATCCCGCCCCTTCTTGCCCAACAGCCTCAGCGCGCGTACTCCTTCGCCACGTTCTCGATGCACTGCCGCGACTGCTCCACGTTCAGCGCCTGGGCCCTCAGGTGCTCGTACATCACCGTGTACTTCTGCACGTCCTGCGCCTTCTCCAGGTACAGGTCGCTGGTGACGCCCTCGATGTACACGACGCTGGAGTCGGACGTGTCGGTGAACTCCAGGATCGAGTACTGGCCGTTGATGCCGGGGTGCGCCCCGACGTCGTACGGCAGCACCTGCACGGTGATGTGCGGGAGCTGCGACATCTCGGCGACGTGCTCCAGCTGTTCGCGCATCACCTGGCGGCTGCCCACCGTCCGGTGCAGGCAGGCCTCGTCGAGGACCACCCACAGCCGCAGCGGGTTGGTGTCGGCGGTGACGCGCTCCTGACGCCGTATGCGGACCTGCACCCGCTTCTCGATGTCGGCGACCGACGTCTCGGGCAGGGCGCCCTGGATGAGCGCCTCGGCGTACGGCCGGGTCTGCAACAGGCCGGTGATGATCTGGGGTTCGTAGGTCCGCAGCGACTCCGCGTCGGTCTCCAGACCGATGTAGACGCTGTACGGGATGTCACCGAAGGCGTGCCACCAGCCTTGCTGGCGCGAGTCCTTCGCCATCTGCATCAGCGACTCGACGACCCGCTGGTCCTCGACCTCGTAGACTCCGCACAGGTCGCGGACGTCCCGCTGGCTGATGCTGCGACGGCCGTTCTCCAGGCGGCTGATCTTGGACTGCGAGACCAGCAGCCGCTCCGCCACCTCCTCGGCCGTCAGGCCCTTCTGCTCGCGGAGGCGGCGCAGCTCCTGGCCCAGCCGGCGCCGCCTGACGGTGGGATTGACATTGGACGCCACGGAACGCGCACCTCCGGCTGCGTGACTCATACTTGCCACTTTGCGTATCTGCTGCTGAGCAGACTGCCACCAAGGCGCTTGTCAGCGCTGGGAAACGGTCGATATGCGCCGCGTACACGCCAGTTCGGGACGCCACCCTCGCACATGGCCGCGCGGGGCGGCGGGACCGTACCGCCGTCCGGGCGTGCCGGACGTACGGTCGGTCCCGCCGCCCCGCGCGGACCTGCGGCTCCCGTGACCGGGTCTTGGGGACTGGTGGTGCGGCGGTGCGGTACTGCGGTCGTTACGGCGTGCGTCGCGGTGCGGCTCAGTGGGCCACCGCGCGCGCCATGGATCCGTGGCGCGGTTGCGCCGGAACGCCGCGGGCGGGTTCCGGGGCGGGCCTCGCCCCCGGTCCGGCGGCCTGTCGGCCGGCCGGGGCCGGGCTGCGGCGTGGCTGGGCCGCCGCGCCGTTCTGGACGTCCATCACCGCGTGCGCCACCAGGCCGCCCATGGGGTCGTGCCTGATGAGGTCCCGCAGGCGGGACCGCGACGAGCGTCCTTCGTTGCCCGGGTAGAGGTGCTTGCCGAGCCCGACCGCGTGGGCCAGGGCGGCGAGCGCCGCGGTCCGCGGGTCCGGCGGTACGCCGGTGCGGATCGCCGAGTCCAGCCGGGCCTTGATCTCCCTGCTGATCGCCGTGTCCGTCGCCTGATAGCGAGTCGTCGGCAGCACCCCGCACATCTGGCCCTCCACGGCATGCACCATGCCGCATCGCTCCAGATGCGAGAGGTAGGTCTGGCGCAGCCCCAGGCGGGGCCCGCCGATCCAGTTGACCGCCCGTACGGGAGCGCCACGCCTTCGCAGCAACTCCAACGCGCAGTCCAGTGTCGGATCTCCAGTCGGCCGTGGTGCCACCACGGCGATACGATCCCCGTCTGGGGCTATCCGTCCGGCCAGCGCCAGCTCCACCAGCTGTGCTCCGGCCAGACCGAGGTCGAGCGACTGCGGCTGCGCGGTGGTACCCGTGGTCGGGTCCAACGCCAGCAGCAGAAGCTCCTCCGGAAGTGTTCTGCGGCTCCTGCCCATCCATGCCTCCCCGCGTGGATGACAGACAGGGTGACCCCTCTCACATTGGTCTGTCGAGGGTGCGTGACCGCTTCGTAGTGGAACCAGTAGGTATGTCGTTCTCGTCTACCGCTTGGGTTCTACCCGTACACAGGACACTGGTACATGGTTCGGTTCGCGGTTCGTTGGCCGTACGCGAGACGTGCGGCGCATGGAGGAGGCATCGGTGGCGGGCGAGTCCCCCGACAGGTCGAAGCAGCGCGGGTCGTCGGAAGAACCGACGTCGGGGAGCGCGGGTCCGGTTCCCGAAGCCAGGACCGGGGCGAGCGAGGCGGGTGATCCGCGGCTGGCGGTGACCCGCGAGGGCACGAAGCCTTCGGCGTCCGCCGGTTCGCGTGGTGGTGTCGACACCGCCGCCCGTGTGCTGTCGGTCCGTGACACGGAGGCCGAGGACGGCTCCTCCGACGCCTCCGTCCCGCCCGAGGGCGACAGCGGCGAGCCGGGCACCCCCGGCGACGGCCGGCTGCGCGACGCCGTCGCGGCCTGGGTCACGACGGCCGAGGAGCGTGCCGCCGCGAACGCGGGGCGCGAGGACGCGGACGACGCGGAGGCCGCGGCGGAGGACACCGAGGACGCCGGTGCGGCCGAGGACGCCTCCAGGGCCCCGCGGGAGCCCGCGGACGGCCCGGAGAAGGCGGCCGACGGCCGCCGGGCCTCGGCCCCGGAGCCCGACGCCGACACTGAGCCCGACGCCGACACGGACGAGCGGGCCACCGCGGGCCGGAAGGACGCGGAGGCCGTGGCGGCCGCGGAGGCCGTGGTGGAGGACACCGAGGACGCCTTCGAGGCCCCGCAGGGACCCGCGGACGGCCCGGAGAAGGCGGCCGACAGCCGCCGGGCCTCGGACGCGGAGCCCGACGCCGACACGGACGAGCGGGCCGCCGCGGGCCGGGAGGACACCGAAGCCGCGGAGGCCGACGACGCCGGTGCCGGCACCCCTGCCGGTTCCGCGACCGACGCCGCCGCGGGGCGCGAGGGCGCCGCAGACGCCTCCCGGGAGGGCGCCGGGGGCGCCGGGGGCCCCGACGCGTCCAAGGGCCCGCAGAAGCGCGCGGACGGCCCGGAGGAGGCGGCGGACAGCCGTCGGGCTCCGGGCGCGGACTCCGACGACGACACCAACGCCGACGGCGAGGGCGGCAGGCCCCCCGTCGATCAGCCCACCGCCGTCTTCAAGGCCCCGCGGCCCCCCGCGCCCGCCGTCGACCAGCCGACGACCATGCTGAAGCTGGGCGACGCCGCCGCAGCCGCCAAGAAGGCGGCCGAGAAGGCGGGCGGAACGGGCGGATCGAGCAAGGCCGACGGCGAGGCCGAGACCGACGCCGAGCGGACCAGCAAGTTCGTCGCGCTCCGGAACCCGGACGACCCGGCGACGCGCAGGCCCCCGCAGCGCCCGTCCGAGCCCTCCAGTACGGCCCCCGAGGCGACCCCCAAGGCCTCGCAGGCGCCCCGCGCCGCGGCCACCCCCGCCCTGCCGTACATGCAGCCCGAGCACACCACGCAGCAGCCGCTGCCGCCGAAGCCGCCGCTGGACCTGCTCGCGGAGCTGACGAACACCCCGCCGCCCCCGGAGACCCCGCTCCGCACGACGGTGCGCCGGGTCAAGATCTGGACGCCGTTGGTCATCCTGCTGGTGATCGTCTTCGGCATCGTGCAGGCCATGCGTCCGCTGCCCGCGCCGGAGCTCGACCTCACCGCGCAGGAGAGCTTCACCTTCGAGGGCGGCAAGCCCGAGATCCCGTGGCCGTCCAGCGGGCAGGCGGCACTGGACGTGCAGGGCATCGGCACGTTCGGCTCGTCCGGCGAGCAGAAGCCCGTGCCGATCGCCAGTGTCGCCAAGGTCATGACCGCGTACGTCATCCTGCGCGACCACCCGCTCAAGAGCGGCGCCGAGGGTCCGGACATCCCGATCGACCAGGCCGCCGAGGACCAGTCGGACGCGGGGCAGGAGTCGACCGTCCACGTGTACAAGGGCGACGCGATCTCCCAGCGCGAGGCACTGGAAGGCGTCCTGATCGCGTCCGCGAACAATGTGGCGCGGCTCCTCGCCCGCTGGGACGCGGGGTCCGAGAAGGCGTTCGTGGACAAGATGAACGCCGCCGCCAAGGACCTCGGCATGACCAACACGACGTACACCGACCCGTCGGGTCTGAACGACACGACGGTGAGCACGGCCGTGGACCAGGTGAAGCTGGCCAAGGCGGCGATGAAGGAGCCCGCGTTCCGTGAGGTCGCCGCGATGATGTCGTACGACGACTACAAGGGCGAGAACCACCCCAACTGGAACCAGCTGGTCGGCAGCAACGGCGTCGTCGGCATCAAGACCGGCACCACCACCTCCGCCCTGGGCAACCTCGTCTTCGCGGCGAAGAAGGAGGTCGGCGGCGAGACGCGGACCATCGTCGGAGCCGTGGTGCGCCAGCCGGCGGGCGGCAAGGACAACACCATCCTCGGTGCCGCCCTGGACTCCAGCGACAAGCTGATCCGGGCCGCGCAGGACGCCCTGGAGTCGTCGACCATCCTGAAGAAGGGCAGCGTCGTCGGATACGTCGACGACCGTCTCGGCGGCCGTACTCCGGTCGTCGCCACCAAGGACGTCAAGGCCGTCGGCTGGGCGGGCCTGACGGTCAGGCTGACGTTCCAGGCGGACGAGGTGCCGCACACGGCGAAGGCCGGCACGCGGGTCGGTACCCTCACGGTCGGCGACGGCGGGGCCAGTGGCGCGGTGCAGGTGCCCGTGGCCCTGCAGACGGACCTCGACGAGCCGGCCCTCATGGACCGGCTGACCCGCCTGGGCTGACCACCGGTCCGCCGGCGACCCACCGACGCCACGCCCCCGCGGCAGGTCCGCCGCGGGGGCGTCCGCGTCCCGGCGGCGGGAAGCCACCGCGCGCGGGTGCGTGCTAGCGTCACGAAACGGGGCAGGTCGCCGGTCGCAGGAACGGGACACGGCCGAGAAGCAGAAGACGGGACACGGGGAGTGCCTTCAGGTGGCCACTGCGGAGCCGACACGCGCCGACGACGCCGATCCGGGCTCGGGAGCCGGCCCTCGACCACGCGTACCCGCGCCCCGCGCGGACAGCGGGGCGAGCGGGACAGCCGGTCGTGGGCGGACGGGCGGCGACCGTGCCCCTGAGCCCGGCCGTGCCGGAGCGGACGCCCCGAAGGGCGCTCCGCCGGAAGCCCGACCTGAAGCCCGGCCGGACGCGCATCCGGAAACCGGAACCGAAGCGCCGTCCGCGGTGAGGACCGCCTTCCTGGCCCTGCGCGAGCGCATGCTGCGCCACCCCGTGGTGTCCGTGACCGCCCTGGCCGGTGTCCTGCACATCGTCTGGTTCTTCACGTTCGCGAACAGTGGTGGCGACCTCGCCGCGCAGGACGCGTGGGCGGAGTTCGTCGGCCGGCATCCGGACTCGGCGTACAACCTCGCCTGGTACGGCGGCATGCACCCGGTGTCCTACAGCGTGGTCTCGCCGTATCTGATGGCGGTGCTCGGCGTGCGGACGACGATGATGATCGCGGGGACGCTGTCGGCCGGGCTGCTGACGGTCGTCCTGATCCGCAGCCGGGTGGTCCGCAATCCGCTGTGGGCGTCGCTGGCGGGCCTGTTCGGGCTGCTGGCCAACGCGATATCGGGGCGGGTGACGTTCGGGCTGGGCATGATGTTCGGTCTCGGCGCGGTCGCCGCGGTGTTCTGCTGGCCCCACCGCTGGCGCCACGAGCGCTGGGCGAAGGCGCTGTGCGCGGCGCCGCTGGCCGCGCTGGCGACCATGTCCTCGCCGGTCGCGGGCCTGTTCGTGGGCCTGGTGGCGGCGGCCCTGTTCCTCCAGAAGCGGCGCCCGGGCGCCTGGGCGCTCGGCCTGGCCCCGAGCGCGGTCGTCGCGCTGTCCGCCTGGCTCTTCCCCTTCTCCGGCACCCAGCCGATGGCCTTCGGTTCGACGGTCCTGCCGCTGTTGTTCGCGGTGGTGGTGTTCGTGTCCGTGCCGCGCGCGTGGACGACCGTGCGCATGACGTCGGCGATCTACGGTCTGGCCGTGCTGCTGGTCTGGCTCATCAGCTCCCAGATCGGCTCCAACATCACGCGCCTCGCGATGCTCTTCGCCGGGGTGGCGCTGGTGGCCGCGCTGCCGTTCGCGGTGCCGCGCTCACGCAAGTGGTACACGATCGTGGTCGCGCTCGTCGCCTTCGCCGGCTGGATCGGCTTCAAGTCGGGCGACGACATCGTCCACACCACGCCGGCCGCCTCCTGGGCGCGCGAGGTGGCGCCGCTCGTCAACGCGTTGCAGGAGGTCGGCGCGGAGCGGGGCCGCGTGGAGGTCGTACCGGCCCGCTCGCACCGCGAGGCCTCGGCGCTCGCGCCGTACGTGAACCTGGCCCGCGGCTGGAACCGCCAGGCCGACATGAAGCGCAACCCCCTCTTCTACGACGACACGCTCAACTCGGCGAACTACCGCGAGTGGCTGCGGCGCTGGGCCGTGCACTACGTGGTGCTGCCCAAGGGCGAGCCGGACGGCGACGGCGGCCAGCGGGAGCGGGCCCTGGTGCAGCGGGGCCTGCCGTACCTGAAGCAGGTCTGGGGCAACGGCAACTGGCAGCTGTTCCAGGTGACCAACCCGACGCCGCTGGCGGAGCCCCACGCGGTCGTCCAGCGCGCCGAGCAGGGCGAGTGGACGATCGACGTGGAGCGGCCGGGCCGCATCCTCATCCGGATGCCGTACTCGCCGTGGCTGAGCATCGTCGACGCCGAGGGCAACAAGCTCGAGCCGCCCCAGGAGACGGAGGCCTCCAAGAACGGTCCGGAGGGCTCGCCGAAGACGTACGACAACGTCAACGGGTGCCTGGCGGAGACGGAGGAGACCGCCGAGGGCGACACGTGGACGACGCTGATCGCCCCCGAGGCGGGCACGTACCGGCTGGCGGCACCCTACGGGCTGCAGCGCGGCACGCCGTGCCCGGACGAGCTGAAGTAGGCGCCGGAGCAGGGAGAACACAGGCCGGGCGGGGTGGCCGCCCCATCCCCGTCGCGTTCATGTAGGTGAACCAAGGTCAGCAAGCCGAACCTTTTTACTTCCTCTTGACCCTCCCCTTTCTTGTCGTGCCCGCGTCCACGCAACCACGATGAGCGGGCACTTCGCGGCCTGCCTCGCCCCTACCCCGCTCGTGCGAAGTGCCAACCAGCTGAGCGGAGTTCACAAGGCGGACCCCGGAAGGGGGCACATGAACGGTCTCGACTGGTCCGTGCTCATCGGCTACTTCGCCGTCATGGTGGCGATCGGCGTGTGGTCGCACAAACGCGTGGACAACGTCAGCGACTTCTTCACGGCCGGCGGCAAGATGCCCTGGTGGCTCTCCGGCATCTCGCACCACATGTCGGGGTACAGCGCGGTGATGTTCACCGGGTACGCGGGCATCGCCTACACCTACGGCGTCACGTCCTTCGTCACCTGGTCGTTCCCCATCGCGCTGGGCATCGCCATCGGGTCGAAGCTGTTCGCGCCGCGCATCAACCGGCTGCGCTCACGACTCCACGTGGCCTCTCCCCTGGAGTACCTGAAGAACCGGTACAACCTGCCCACCCAGCAGGCCCTGGCCTGGTCAGGCATGCTGCTGAAGATCGTGGACGTGGCCGCGAAGTGGGCGGCCATCGCCACGCTGCTGTCGGTCTTCACCGGCATCAGCATCAACCAGGGCATCCTGATCACCGGCGTGATCACGGGCATCTACTGCACGATCGGCGGCCTGTGGGCGGACGCGCTGACCGAGCTGGGGCAGTTCGTCATCCAGTTGCTGGCCGGGGTCGCGATGTTCGTCGCCGTCGTCATGGAACTCGGCGATCACGGCGGCTTCTTCGGTGTCTGGGACGAGCCCGCCCTCCAGGGCCACGGCAAGCCGCTGGTCGGCCCGTACGGCACGGTGTTCCTGCTCGCCTACCTCTTCATCAAGCTCTTCGAGTACAACGGCGGCATGCTCAACCAGGCCCAGCGCTACATGGCCACGCCCAACGCCCGTGAGGCCGAGCGGTCGGCGCGGCTGTCGGCGGTGCTGTGGCTGGTGTGGCCGCTGGTGCTGTTCTTCCCCATGTGGATGTCGCCGCTGCTGGTGGAGTCGCAGAAGCCGGACGGCTCCGACTCCTACGCCCTGATGACCGAGCAGCTCCTGCCGCACGGCCTGCTGGGCCTGGTCATCGTCGGGTTCTTCTCGCACACCATGGCCATGTGCTCCTCGGACGCCAACGCCATCGCGGCCGTGTTCACCCGTGACGTGGCGCCGGTGCTGTCGGCGCGGGCCCGGGCGTGGGGCGAACGGTCCGGGCTGGTCGCGGCACGGCTGACGACGGTGGTCTTCCTCGGTCTGTCGATGGCGGTGGCGACGCAGGTCGACTCGCCGACGTTCAAGGACATCATCACCGTCGTCATCAAGTGGGTCGCCGGGCTGATGGGCCCGATCGCGATCCCGATGATGCTCGGCCTGCTCCGCCCGTTCCGCCGCTCGGGCCCGACGGCCGCGCTCACCAGCTGGGCGCTGGGCCTGCTCGCCTTCTGGCTGGTCAACTACCCGATCAGCTGGAACGTGGAGGGCGGGGTGCCGCTGGAGTACCAGGTGTCGATCCCGCTGGCGGTGTCGCTGGTCCTGTACGTCCTGGTCGGCTTCCTGAAGCCGGAGGACACACCGGAGCGGCTCGCGATCATCGAGCGGGTCAACACGGACGGGGACGACGACGCCTTCGGCGCGGCGGCCGCGATCCCCACGCCGACGGGCGGGGTGGAGGACGCGGTGGGACGGACCCGGACCGGCCCCGGGGCGTGAGCGGCCGGTGCCCCGGCGGCCGGGGCACCGGAGGGCTCAGCGCGCTTCCTGGATGCGGATCTGGTTGCCGGCGGGGTCACGGAAGGCGCAGTCGCGCATGCCGTACGGCTGCTCCGTCGGCTCCTGGACGATCTCCGCGCCGCCGGCCCGCAGCTTCTCGAAGGTGCCGTCGAGGTCGTCGGTGGCCAGGAGGATCCACCCGTAGGTGCCCTTGGCCATCATCTCGGCGATCGTACGGCGCTCGGCGTCGGTGATGCCGGGGTCGACGGCCGGCGGCGACAGGAGGAGCGAGGTGTCGGGCCGGCCGGCGGGTCCGACCGTGATCCAGCGCATCCTGCCCTCTCCGACGTCCTTGCGGACCTCGAAACCCAAAAGGTCGCGGTAGAAGACCAGGGCCGCGTCCGGGTCGTCGTGCGGGAGGACGGTGGTGTGAATGCTGAGGTCCATGGCCACCACGCTAGCCGCGCTCCGCTGTCCGGCGCGTCCCGAACCGGACCGGCCCCGGCCGCCTCTCCGGAGCGGGGCCGGCGTCTCATCGGGGCCGGCGTCTCATCGGGGGCGGCTCGCCACGAACGCGCGCTCGCCGTCCGTAGCGCCGGGCCCCTGCCGGCGACCGGGGCACCAGCGCGCCCGACCGCCCGGCCGGCTCCGTCACCGCGGCGCCCCGCCCGCGGGAGTCCGCCGGCGGGCGGCCGTCAGCCGCGTGGGTAGCGCGTCAGCCAGGCGGGGGACGAGCCGGTCGGGCCGTGGAGTGCGGCGCCCTGGGTCATCTCCATGGCGAAGTCGTCGGCCAGTTCCAGGATGGTCGGGCGGCCCTCCAGCTCGGCCGTCCAGGCCGGCGGGAGGGCCGTCTCGCCGTGCAGGGCGCCGAGCAGCCCGCCCGTCAGGGCCCCGGTCGCC
Source organism: Streptomyces sp. AC627_RSS907 (assembly GCF_019049165.1). Taxonomy (NCBI): domain Bacteria; kingdom Bacillati; phylum Actinomycetota; class Actinomycetes; order Kitasatosporales; family Streptomycetaceae; genus Streptomyces; species Streptomyces sp. AC627_RSS907. Next base: position 9,041 of record NZ_JAGMUE010000107.1, on the reverse strand, counting down.
GCGGACGGGCCGCCGTGGTTGACCGCCAGCCGCAGCCCGTGCCGTACGTCCTCGCCGACCAGCGCGCAGTACACCGCGGCGGCGACCAGTCGCTCCGCCGTGCCCTCGCCGACCAGCTCGGTCACCCTGGCCGGGGTCGGCAGCCCCTGCCGTACCGCGCCCAGCGCGTGCTGCAGGGCGTCCGCGACGGCCTGCTGCCCGGGCCGGGCGGCGAACAGCGCGAGCGCCCGCTGCACCGAACCGTCCAGGCTCCCGCCGCGCGCCACCCCGTGCACGATCACGGCGTACGCGCCCGCCGTCAGGTAGCCGGTGGGGTGGCCGTGGGTCTGGGCGGCGCACTCGACGGCGAGCTGGGCGACCAGGTGCGGCTCCCAGCCGACCAGCAGCCCGAACGGCGCCGAGCGGGCCGCGGCCTCGGGCCCACGCTCGCCGGGGTTCTTCGGTGCCTGGGGCGTACCCATCGTCTCGTCACCGAGGCCGAGCAGCAGCGCGCGCGTCGGGCCCCGGCGGACGTACAGCCACTCCTCGCGGGCCAGCCACCCGTCGTCCTCGCGCCGCAGGTCGGGCCCCCAGTCGCGCTGGGTGGCGGCCCAGCGCCGGTACGCCCGGTGCAGGTCGGTCGGCGGGTGCCAGGCGCCGGTGTCCCGGCGTACCTGGGCGCGGATCAGACCGTCCACGGAGAACAGGGTGAGCTGCGTGTGGTGGGTGACCGCGCCGCGCCGGCCGTGGGCCGGGGCCAGGTCGGCCAGCCCTTCCGGACCGTGCGCCTCCCGGATGCCGTCGAGGTCCAGGCCGTCGACGGGCGCGCCGAGGGCGTCGCCGACGGCCACCCCGAGCAGCGTCCCGCGCACCCGGCTGCGGAAGTCCTGCTGCTCGGCACGCCCCCAGACGGCACCGGCTGACGCACCCACCGGGACCTCCCCTCGGCACTGTCCGCGCGTACGGTCCGCACCTACGACGTCCAGCACTGTATGCGAACAGAGGTGATCGATTCAGGGGCGGAACGGGCTGGAACGGTGTGGAAACGTTCACGTGACGACGCGTGTCTCGCGGCAGCAGCGGACGAAGTCCTGGACCACGGGGTTGTCGTCGTCCGCGGGTGCCCAGGCGACGGCGACCCTGCTGGGGCTCACCCCGGTGACGGGACGGTAGACGACGCCGGGGCGGCTGTAGAAGCGGGCGGCGGATTCGGGGGCGAGGGCGATGCCGTATCCGTTGGCGATCGCGCTGAGCCAGTCGTCCGGCTGCTCGGTGACCGCGCCGACGCGGACCGGGTGGCCGTCGCGTTCGTCGGCGGCCAGCCAGTGGTCCCGCCACCGGCCCGTCGCGGGCGGGGCGGCGACGAAGGGCTCGTCCCACAGCTCGCGGAAGGCGATCGTCCCGCGGGCGGCCAGGGGGTGGGTCGCGGCCAGCGCGACGCAGCGGGCTTCGCTGAACAGCGGCAGCACCCGCAGCGCTTCCTGGCCGGGGAACGGCAGACGGACCAGGGCGACGTCGACGTCCGCGTCGGCGAGTCCCGCGGACGGGTTCGACCAGGCGGCCTGCCGCATCTCGGCCCGCCAGCCCGGCCGGCGCCGGGCGAACTCGGCGACGATCGGCTGCGTCGCCTCGTTGGCGGCGCTGGCGAGGAAACCGACCCGCAGGACACGGGCGGCACGGCTCGCCGCGGTCCTCGCCTCCCGCCGCGCCGCCTCCCACCCGGCCAGCAGCGCGGGGACCCGTTCCATCAGCGCCCGCCCGGGCTCGGTGAGGGCCATGCCGGTCCTCGACCGCGTGAACAGGTCCACTCCGAGGCCGGCCTCCAGCTGCCGGATCTGCTTGGTCAGCGCGGGCTGAGAGACGAAGAGCCGTTCGGCGGCCCGGGTCAGGCTCCCTTCCTCCGCCACCGCGACGAAGTACCGCAGCAATCGGGTGTCCACGTCCATTCCGCCAGGTTATAGAGGCAGGTATTGGACGTCGCGGTACGCCACGGCCAGGCTTGACTCAGGGCTGCGGACAGCGACTCGCCGCGGCTCGCGGGGGTCTCGGCCGAAAGGGGAAGCGCGTGTTCACCGCCTACGTGACCGTCACCGTCATCGCGATCGTGGCGAACGCCGGGATCGCCGTCGCGGACCTGACGCGGGCCCGGTTCGTCCTGGCCAACTCGGCCGAGGTGGAGGTCCCCGCGTCGTGGATACCGGGGCTGGCGGCGCTCAAGGCCGCCGGCGCCGCCGGGCTCCTCGCCGGCCTCCTGGGCGCCAGGCCCCTCGGTGTCGCCGCCGCGGTCGGTCTCGTCCTCTTCTTCATCGGCGCGGTCGCCGCGCACCTCCGCGCGCGGGTCTTCCACACCATCGCGTTCCCCGCCGGGTACCTGGCCCTGAACGTGGCCGCGCTCGCCCTGGTGACCGGGTGAGCCGAGAAACGTGAGCATGTCGGCCGGATCTGTCCCCAGGCCGCTCATGTGAGCCGGTGAAGGACACTTTCCGGCTGAGTGTTCGCGTTCTCAGCCGGGTGGGCCAGGCCGGACGGCGACGGACGCCGCCGCCGTCCACGTCCGCGGCTCGGAGGACACCGCCCGCCCCGCCTCCCCCTCACCGACGCCTGCCGGACGGAGTCCGCCGGCACGGACCCGACACCCGGCTGACGGCCGTGGTTCACGGCCGGTTCGCCGGCCGCCCGTCCGGGCGCCGAACGATGCCGACCATGACCCAGAAGACACGTGCCGGCATGGCGGGCCTCCTGTCGGCCGCCGCACTGCTCACCGGACTCACGGCGCCCGTCGCCACGGCGGCCCCGGCGTCCCACGCCCCGCGGGCCGCGCGGCACATACCGTTCACCGAGGCCGAGGTGACGGCGCGGGACGACGGCTCGTACACGGTCACCTGGAAGGCGCCCGGCAACCGGCACGTCGCCGTCCGCGCGAACGGCCGCACCGTCGCCACCGGCGGTTCCACCGGCACGGTCACGGTGAAGGGCCTGCCCGCCGCCGACCGGCAGTGGTTCACGCTCGTGCCCGAGCGCGGCAGCGGCCTGCGGCTCGCCGACCGGCTGATCAGGCTGGAGGGAACGGTCAACTTCCGGGACGCGGGCGGCTACCGCACCAAGGACGGCCGCTGGGTGCGGATGGGTGCGGTCTACCGCACCGACTCCCTGGACAAGCTCACCGACGCGGACCTGGCCAAGCTGGAGCGGCTCGGCATCTCCGTCGACTACGACCTGCGGACCACCTCCGAGCGGAGCACCGCGCCCGACCGCCTGCCCGAGGGTGTGCGGTACGTGGTGGCGAACGTCGTCGGCGACGATTCGCCCCTGTTCGACATGCCGAGGACGGCCGAGGAGGCCGCCCGGATGATGATCGAAGGTGAGAAGTCGATGGTGAGCGGCGAGTCCGCGAAGACCGCGTACGCGACGGTCTTCGGCGGGCTGGCCCGCGACGCCGACGGCTCGCTCTACCACTGCACCGCCGGCAAGGACCGCACCGGCTGGGCGAGCGCCGCGCTGCTCACCGCGCTGGGCGTGCCGCGCGAGACGGTGATGAAGGATTACCTGGCGTCCAACGACTACCGCGCGGAGGCCAACGCCGCCGCCCTGGCCGCGATGCCCGCCGACCAGGCCGCGGTCTACAAGCCGATGCTCGACGTCCGCGCCGAGTACCTGAACTCCGGCTTCGCGGAGGTCGCGGAGGAGTACGGCTCCTTCGCCGCGTACGAGAAGCGGGCCCTCGGCCTCGACGCTCGGGAACTGCGCGCGCTGAAGGCGGAGCTGCTGGTCGGATGAGCGCCGGGCCCGCGGGGTGACGTTGTCGGCGGAACGCTTCGAAGCGATCACGTTCCCGGACCCTGCGCGCCCTGGGCGGGCCGTGCTTCGCCATAGTGCTCCCATGGCCAACACCCAACGCACCCTGCCTCTCGCAGCCACCGCCCTCACCGCGGTCCTCGCCCTCTACATCACCCTGGTCGCCTTCGGGAACATCACCGACTTCGGCACCAACCAGCAGTTCGTGCGCCACGTCCTCGCGATGGACACGACCTTCAAGGACGACGACCTGATGTGGCGGGCGATCACGAACAAGGGCGTGCAGGACGCCGCGTACGTCGCGATCATCGCGTGGGAGACGGTGGCCGCGCTCGTCCTGATCCACGCCACCTGGCTGTGGATACGCCGGGACCACGGAGCCGCGCGGCGCATGACCACGTACGGCACGCTCATGCTGATGCTGCTCTTCGGGGCCGGGTTCATCGGGATCGGCGGCGAGTGGTTCGCGATGTGGCAGTCGTCGGACTGGAACGGGCTGGACGCCGCCACCCGGGTCTTCCTGATCAGCGGGGTCGTGCTGGTCGTGGCGCACCTGCCCTTCGGGCGGGCGGAGGTTACGCCACCACAGTGACCTTCGTGCCGGACGTCGCGAACTCCCAGAGCGCGTCGCCGTCCGCCTTGGGCAGCCGTATGCCGCCCGTCCTGGCGCCGGCGGCCGGCGGAGGGGGCGAGGAGCCGTCCACGGCGTTGGAGAAGGCGACCCAGACGCCGTCCTCCTGGGTGAAGTACACGATCTGCTCGATCCGCACCCCGTCGGAGCCCTTCGTCGGGTCCTGGCGGCGGGTGCCGACGCTGTACGTGCCGGGGTCCGGGTCGACGGTGCCCGGCCACACGACGAAGGTCCGCCGGGTCGCGTCGCTGGCGTCCACCAGCCACACCCGCTTCTGACCGACCGAGTAGACGATGCGCCGCCCGGTGCCGGAGCCGTCCGGCACCCGGGCCGGCGCGGTCGTCTTCGGCGTGGGGTGCGCGCCCGACGACACCGAGGGGCTGGGCCTGGTGACCGCCGCGGTGGGGTGCGGGCCCTGGTCCGCCTGTACGGCCAGGACGCTCACCGCCGCGATCGCCCCCACGGTCAGACCGGAGACCCAGGCCCACGAGGGAAGTCGGGCTGGCACGGGCACGCATCTCCTCAGCTACGAGAACCCCGACACACCGGGGGCCCGATCATCGTACTGCGCGCGTGCCCGGGCCCCCGCTGCCCGTACCGTCAGTCCGTCAGTCCAGTACCGGCAGCAGTTCGGGCAGGTGGCCGTCGGAGGCCGTCGCCGCCCGCTGCCGTTCCTCCGGTACCGGGCCGTACAGCGTCGTGCGGGGCTTCGCCGGGCGGCCGGCCGCGTCGGCGACCGCGATCAGGTCCTTGACCGACTTGTACGAGCCGTACGAGGAGCCCGCCATGCGGGAGATCGTCTCCTCCATCAGGGTGCCGCCGAGGTCGTTCGCGCCGGAACGCAGCATCTCCGCCGCACCCTCCGTGCCCAGTTTCACCCAGCTTGTCTGGATGTTCGGGATCCAGGGGTGCAGGAGGAGACGGGCCATCGCCGTGACCGCGCGGTTGTCGCGCGTCGTCGGACCGGGGCGCGCGATGCCCGCCAGGTAGACCGGCGCGTTGGTGTGGATGAAGGGGAGCGTCACGAACTCCGTGAAGCCGCCCGTGCGCTGCTGGATGCCGGCGAGGGTGCGCAGGTGGCCCAGCCAGTGGCGGGGCTGGTCGACATGGCCGTACATCATCGTGGACGAGGAGCGCAGGCCCAGCTCGTGGGCCGTCTCGACGACCTCGATCCACGTCGCCGTCGGCAGCTTGCCCTTGGTCAGGATCCAGCGGACCTCGTCGTCGAGGATCTCCGCCGCCGTGCCGGGGATGGAGTCCAGGCCGGCCTCCTTCGCCGCGCTCAGCCACTCGCGGACGGACAGGCCGGTGCGGGACGCGCCGTTGACGACCTCCATCGGCGAGAAGGCGTGCACGTGCATGCCGGGGACCCGTTCCTTCACCGCCCGCGCGATGTCGAAGTACGCCGTCCCGGGCAGGTCGGGGTGGATGCCGCCCTGCATGCAGACCTCGACCGCGCCCACGTCCCACGCCTGCTGGGCGCGGTCCGCCACCTGGTCCAGCGACAGCGTGTACGCGTCGGCGTCCGTGCGGCGCTGGGCGAAGGCGCAGAAGCGGCAGCCGGTGTAGCAGACATTGGTGAAGTTGATGTTCCGGGTGACGATGTACGTCACGTCGTCGCCGACGGCCGACGCGCGCACGTCGTCGGCGACCCCGCACAGGGCGTCCAGGGCGGCGCCGTCGGCGTGCAGCAGCGCCAGCGCCTCGTCGTCCGTGAGCTTCGTCGGGTCGTCGGCCGCCGTGACGAGGGCGGCGCGTACGTCGGTGTCGATGCGTTCGGGGGCCATGCCGGGCGCCGCCGCCTCGCGCAGGGCGCCCCAGTCGCCGTACACCTCGTCGAAGTCGTCGCGGCGGTCGGAGGTGCGGCCCTCGGTGTCGATGGTCGCGTGCAGGTCGGTGCGGCCGGTGGCGGTGAAGGCCTCGTCCGGTTCCTGCCAGGCGTGGCCCTCGACCACGGCGTCCTCCCGCGCCAGGCCCGTCGCCGGGTCGGCGAGGGCCGCCACGTGCGGGCGCAGGCGCGGGTCCAGCCAGGGCTCGCCGCGCCGGACGAACTCCGGGTACACGCACAGCCGTTCACGCAGCTCGAAGCCGGCTGCCCGGGACCTCTCGGCGAGTTCGTCGATCTGCGGCCAGGGACGCTCGGGGTTGACGTGGTCGATGGTGAGCGGGGAGACCCCGCCCCAGTCGTCGATCCCCGCGCCGATCAGGCGCTCGTACTCCGAGTCGACCAGGTTGGGCGGGGCCTGCAGGCAGGCGGAGGGGCCCATGATGTGCCGCGCCACCGCCACCGTGGCGACCAGTTCGTCCAGCTCCGCGTCCGGCATGCCGCGCATCGCGGTGTCCGGCTTGGCGCGGAAGTTCTGGATGATCAGTTCCTGGATGCCGTGGTAGGCGCGGGAGACCTTGCGCAGGGCGAAGAGCGACTCGGCGCGCTCCTCGTAGGTCTCGCCGATGCCGATGAGGACACCGGAGGTGAAGGGGACGGAGGAGCGTCCGGCGTCCTCCAGGACGCGCAGCCGTACGGCGGGCTCCTTGTCCGGCGAGCCGTGGTGCGGGCCGCCGGGCTCGGACCACAGGCGGGTCGCCGTCGTCTCCAGCATCATGCCCATCGACGGGGCGACCGGCTTGAGCCGCTGGAAGTCCGTCCAGGTCATGACGCCGGGGTTGAGGTGCGGGAGCAGTCCCGTCTCCTCCAGGATGCGGATGGAGATCGCGCGGACGTACGCGATCGTGTCGTCGTAGCCGTGCGCGTCGAGCCACTCGCGGGCCTCGGGCCAGCGGTCCTCGGGCTTGTCGCCGAGCGTGATCAGCGCTTCCTTGCAGCCGAGGGCGGCGCCGCGCCGGGCGATGTCGAGGACCTCGTCGGGGGACATGAACATCCCGTGCCCGGCGCGGCGCAGCTTGCCGGGGACGGTGACGAAGGTGCAGTAGTGGCACTTGTCCCGGCACAGCCGGGTCAGCGGGACGAAGACGCTCTTCGAGTACGTGATGACGCCGGGACGTCCGGCGGCCTCCAGGCCCGCGTCCCGGACCCGGGCGGCGGACGCGGTGAGGGCGTCGAGGTGCTCGCCGCGGGCCTGGAGCAGCACCGCGGCCTCGGACACGTCGAGGGCGACACCGTCCCGGGCGCGTTTGAGGGCGCGACGCAGGGAGTTCTCGGTGGGACCGGTGGGGTCGGTGGGGCCGGTTCCGGAGGTCGCGGAAGTCGTCATCCTTCGAGCATACGAGCGGGGTGATCAGGGCGCGGGTTCCGTCCCGACGGCCCACCGCGCGGTTCCCGGCTCTCAATCCGCCGAACCCCTTTCCTTGCACGGCAGTTCACGGCTCAATACGAGGGTTGCACGCACCACCCCTGCACCACCGATGTCATGGCACTGACGACACCTGGGAGCAGCAGCATGTGCGAGGACGACCACGCCGGCACCGGCCCGGGCCGACGCGCCCTGTTCGTGACGGGAGCCGCCGCCGCGCTTACGTTGGGAAGCGTGAGCTTCGCTTCGGCGGAAGGCCAGGACGGCCGGGACGGCCAGGACGCCCGGGACGCCCGGGGCCGGCAGACCAGAACCGTCCGCGGCACCCTGCCGCCCGGTTCCCCCGACTTCGTGTACGTCCCGGTCGAGGTCCCGTCCGGGGTCCGGGAGATGCACGTCGCCTACACCTACGACCGCCCCGCCGTACCGGCCGGCACCCCGGGCAACGCCCTCGACATCGGCCTCTTCGGCGAGCGCGGCACCGACCTGGGCGGCCGGGGCTTCAGGGGCTGGTCGGGCGGGGCGCGCACGGAGTTCTTCGTGCGGGCCGACGAGGCGACGCCGGGGTACCTCCCGGGGCCCGTGCGAGCGGGCGTGTGGCACATCGCGCTCGGCCCGTACACGGTGGCCCCGCAGGGACTGTCGTACGAGATCACGATCACGCTGACCTACGGCGAGCCGGGCGAGACCGTCCGGCCGGTGTACCCGCCCGAGCGTGCCAGGGGGCGGGGCCGCGCCTGGTACCGGGGCGACTGCCACCTGCACACCGTGTACTCCGACGGCCGCTACACCCCCGCCGAGGTCGCGGCGCTCGCGCGGGCGGCCGGCCTGGACTTCATCAACTCCTCCGAGCACAACACGCACTCGGCGCACGCCCACTGGGCGGACCTGGCCGGGGACGACCTGCTGATCATGCTCGGCGAGGAGGTGACGACGCGCAACGGTCACGTCGTCGCCCTCGGCACCGACCCCGGCACCTTCGTCGACTGGCGCTACCGGGCCCGCGACAACCGCTTCGGCCGCTTCGCCCGCCAGATCCGCCGCGCCGGCGGCCTGGTCGTCCCGGCCCACCCGCACGCCACCTGCGTCGGCTGCAACTGGAAGTTCGGGTTCGGGGAGGCGGACGCGGTCGAGGTGTGGAACGGGGCCTACACGCCCGACGACGAGGTGGCGCTGGCCGACTGGGACAGCATGCTGGTCGCCTCCGTCCGCGACGGGCGGGACGGGCGGGACGGGCGGGAGGGCCGGGCCTGGATCCCGGCGATGGGCAGCAGCGACTCCCACCGCGCCCCGGACGCCATCGGGCGCCCGCAGACCGTCGTCCTCGCCGACGACCTGACCCGTCAGGCGATCCAGGAGGGCATCCGCGCGGGACGGTCGTACGT
>NZ_JAGMUE010001047.1:0-780 GCF_019049165.1 Streptomyces sp. AC627_RSS907 | reverse complement strand
GCCCCGGCCGCCGCCGCTGCCGCGCCCACGACGGCGCGCCGACCGGGTCCCCGTGGGCTCATGTCAGGTCCTCCACGGGAACGCGGCGGAAGGTGAGGGTCGAGTAGGCGCTGAAGTCGCCCGTCTCGTAGAGCAGTCCGACGGTGTCGTCGTCCAGTCGCGCGAGGTCGGAGTAGGCGGCCGGCAGGCCGTCCACGGTGTGCGCCGTGCGCCAGGTGACGCCCCCGTCGTCGCTGGCCCGCACGGTCATCAGGGCCCGGTAGTCCGGCGTCGCGGGCCCGGAGAACAGCAACGTTCCGCCGCCGGGCGCGCCGGGGCGGTCCAGGTGCAGGACGCTGCCCTGGACGACGGGCGTGACCAGGCCGGCCTGCGGGCGGAACGGCTTGACCAGCGAGGCGCCGCCGTCGGTCGAGTAGGCGTCGGCCCGGTTGCCGGGCGCGGCGGCGTCGGTGCGGGTGTTGAGGTAGACCCGACCGTCCGGGAGCTGCGCGGCGGTCGTCTCGTTGACGTTGACGTAGCCGTCCGGGTTGTCGTCCACGTAGCCCAGCCGCCAGGTCGCGCCGCCGTCGTCGCTGAGCAGGTCGTGGCCGCCGTTGTACTTGCCCTCCGTGCCGCTGTCGGCGCCGGAGGGCGGCAGCGAGTGGTTGGCCGGGACCACGACGCGCCCGGCGTGCGCTCCGTGGCGCAGGAGGAGGGCGTGCCCGGGCGTGGTGGCGTACCAGCGCCACTCGGGGCGCTTGACGTGCTCGGTGATCTCGCGCGGGCTCGACCAGGTCGATC
>NZ_JAGMUE010001046.1:0-645 GCF_019049165.1 Streptomyces sp. AC627_RSS907 | reverse complement strand
GTCGTGGTCCGCGACGTGCGGCTGCCGCGCACGCTGCTCGGCCTGCTGGTGGGCGCCGGCCTCGGCCTGGCCGGCGCGGTGATGCAGGCCCTGACCCGCAACCCGCTCGCCGAGCCCGGCATCCTCGGCGTCAACGCCGGCGCCAGCGCCGCCGTCGTCTCCGCCATCAGCTTCCTCGGCATCACCTCGCCGACCGGGTACGTCTGGTTCGCGTTCCTGGGCGCCGCGGTCGTCTCCGTGCTCGTGTACGCGCTCGGCGGCAGCCGCGGCGCGACGCCGGTGCGGCTCGCGCTCGCCGGGACGGCGGTCACCGCCGCCCTCTTCGGGTACGTGCAGGCCGTGCAGCTCCTGGACTCGGCCGCGCTGAACACGATGCGCTTCTGGACGGTCGGCTCGCTCGCCGCCGCCAACGAGGACGTGCTCAGCCAGGTGGCGCCCTTCCTCGCGGCCGGCGCCCTGCTCGCGCTCGCCCTGGGCCGGCCCCTGAACGCCATCGCGCTCGGCGACGACGCGGCCCGCGCCCTGGGCGCGCGGCTGAACCGCACCCGCGTCCTCGCCGTGCTCGCCATCACCCTGCTGTGCGGCGCGGCCACCGCGGCCTGCGGCCCGATCGCCTTCGTCGGCCTCCTCGTGCCACACCTGGTC
>NZ_JAGMUE010001045.1:0-591 GCF_019049165.1 Streptomyces sp. AC627_RSS907 | reverse complement strand
GTTCCTCACCATTGCCACGTCATGCCTCCATCCTGGGACGGGAGTTGGGGAGGCGAACGCTAGCGAGCGGGCGCGGGGCGCCACAAGACGATGGTTAGGAAAGCTTCCTGTTTACCTCCCGGCCCGACCACGTGCGCTCTCGTGTGCTCACCGGCCGCCGGTGGGGGAAACGGAACGTCAGGCGCCGGGCGCGGCGGCCTGGCCCCGTCGCCCCGGGCCCGGCTCCGCCGCCGGCCCTGGCGGAATGCCGCCGTCGGCGGGTGGCGGGGTGCCGACGCCGTCACGGGGCGGCGGGGGAGACCCAGCGGTAGGAGAGTTCGGGGCGGCCGACGGCCCCGTACTGCGGGGTGCGCGCCGCGCGACCGGTGTCCACCAGGTGCTCCAGGTAGCGCCGGGCGGTGATCCGCGAGATGCCGAGCGCCTCGGCCGTGGCGTTGGCCGAGATGCCGGCGCTGGCCGCGCGCAGCACCTCGGTGACCGCCTGCAACGTCGCCGCCGTCAGGCCCTTGGGCAGCTCGGCCGGCGCCTGCGGCGCGCGCAGCGCGGCGAGCGCCCGGTCCACCTCGGCCTGGCCGCTGGCCTCGCCCCCGG
>NZ_JAGMUE010001044.1:0-542 GCF_019049165.1 Streptomyces sp. AC627_RSS907 | reverse complement strand
GGAACGGCTCGACGTCCTGGAGCGCTCCTACCGCGGGCTCGGCGGCCGGTACGCCACCTTCGCGCAGTCCCTCGCGCCGCGCCGCCAGCAGTTGCTGGACGAGGCCCGCCACGACATGGAGGACTTCGCGCGGCTCATCGACGCGTGGCGACCCCTGGTGCGGGCGAGCCAGGCCACGCCCGTCCACCCGCTCGACCGGTAGACCCCCGGGGCCATCCACATGTACGTCAACGTCACCGCACCCCTGCGCGCCGCCCTCGCGGCGGCGACCGAGGACCAGATCATCTACGACCTGGCCGGCGTGGCCCGCCGCCACGCGACCCTGCTGCGCGAACTGCCCGGCGTCCGCGTCCGCTTCGCCATGAAGGCGTGCCCCGTGGACGAGGTGCTCACCCGCCTCGCCGGGCAGGGCGCCGGCTTCGACGCGGCCAGCCCCGCCGAGATCGCGCAGGCCCTGCGCGCCGGCGCGCCGCTGGACGCCATCCACTTCGGCAACACCATCAAGTCCGACCGGCACATCGCCGAGGCCCACCGGCTGGGCG
>NZ_JAGMUE010001043.1:0-994 GCF_019049165.1 Streptomyces sp. AC627_RSS907 | reverse complement strand
GCCGACAGCAGCGCCTGGGTGTAGGGGTGCGTCGGGTGGTCGTAGATCTCCTCGTCCGTACCGATCTCGGCCATCTTGCCCAGGTACATCACGCCGACCCGGTCGGAGATGTGCCGGACGATGGACAGGTCGTGCGCGATGAAGATGTAGGACAGGTTGAACTCGTCCTGGAGCTTCTCCATCAGGTTGATGACCTGCGCCTGCACCGACACGTCCAGCGCCGAGACGGGCTCGTCGCAGATGATGATCTCCGGGTTGAGCGCGAGGCCACGGGCGATGCCGATGCGCTGGCGCTGGCCGCCGGAGAACTGGTGCGGGTACCGGTTGATGTACTCCGGGTTCAGGCCCACCACGTCGAGCAGGTCCTGCACCTTGCGGCGCCGGTCGCCCTTGGGCGCGACCTCCGGGTGGATCTCGAAGGGCTCCCCGATGATGTCGCCGACCGTCATGCGCGGGTTCAGCGATGTGTAGGGGTCCTGGAAGACCATCTGGATGTTGCGGCGTACGGCCTTCAGCGCGCGCCCGGACAGCTTGGTGATGTCCTGGCCCTTGTAGAAGACCTCGCCCGCGGTCGCCTGCTCCAGCGTCATCAGCAGCTTGGCGACCGTGGACTTGCCACAGCCGGACTCGCCGACGATGCCCAGCGTCTCGCCCTGGTAGAGGTCGAACGAGACGCCGTCCACGGCCTTGACCGCGCCGATCTGGCGCTTGAAGAGGATGCCCTGGGTCAGCGGGAAGTGCTTGACCAGGTTGCGCACCTGGAGGATCGGCTCACCGCGCTCGACGGGTGCGTCGAGTACGGCCTCCACCTCCTCGACGGACGCGGCCTCGACCACGTCCACCTCGGTCACGTTCGGGGTGGTGTCCCGGGGCGCGCCCTTCTGGTCGGCCGCCTCGTCCTTCTTGGTGGGGTCAGCCATGGATCGTCTCCTTCCAGAAGTGGCACGCGCTGCCTCGGCCCGGCAGGTCGGTGCCGTCCCGCTCGGTCACGGGG
>NZ_JAGMUE010001042.1:0-861 GCF_019049165.1 Streptomyces sp. AC627_RSS907 | reverse complement strand
CATCAACGCCTGTAGCGCGGTCGCTCTCGCCACCAGTTCGGCCCTGGTCGGGATGGTGGTGGGCGTGAGGGCCGTGGACATCTCAGTCTCCTGTCTGAAGTTGGTCATGGGGTGGGAGTGGTGAGGGGCCCGGCGGCCAGAGGCCGCTCAGGCGTGGGGTGCGGGGCGAAGGCGGAGTGCGTCCCGAAGGTGCGGTAGCCGTAGACCAGGGGTGCGGCGGTGGACGTGTCGGCGTGCACGGCGGTGCCCAGTAGTAGGAGGTGGTCGCCGCCCTCGGTCACCGAGGTCAGTTCGCACACCAACCACCCGGGAGCGTCCGTCAGCCGGGGCAGCCCGTGGTCGTACCGCCACGAGAGCGCACGGAAGCGGTCGGGCGTGCGGCGGGCGAAGGTCCGGGCCGTCTCGTGCTGGTCGGCCCCCAGCACGTTGACCCCGAACCGCTCCGTCGCCAACACCCGTGCCAGCAGCCCCGACGCGCGGTCCAGCGCGAGGGAGACCATCGGCGGGCGTAGGGAGAGCGAGGCGAAGGCGCTGACGGTCGCCCCGTGCGGAGTCCCGCCCTGGGTGGCGGTGACGACGGTCACGGGGGCGCAGACCCCCGCCATCACCTCGCGGAAGTCCTGTTCGTCCACTAATGCGCTAGCCATCTCCTACCTCCAATCCATCATGATGATTATGGAGATCATGCGGGTGGCTTTCCAGGGGTGTCAAGGGAGTGCGATGCTATTCGTCATAATCAATTCGCGAGAACGGTGAGCCAAGTGGAAGCCACGGACGACAGCAGGAACAGGCGCTCATCAGCCACGCCCGTCAGCACCGGCGCGCGCGAGAGCGACGAGCCCCCCGCGCTACGGCGAGGCG
>NZ_JAGMUE010001041.1:0-868 GCF_019049165.1 Streptomyces sp. AC627_RSS907 | reverse complement strand
CCAACCCGAGGCCGCGCGGGTCCGTGCGGGGCTGCTGGGCGAGCCAGTAGTGGTCGCGTTGGAACGCGTACGTGGGCAACTCCACCCGCCGCGCGCCGGGGAAGAAGCTGGTCAGGTCCAGCGGCGCACCGTGTGCGTGCGCGCGTCCGAGGCCGGCGACGAGGGTTTCGGCCTCCGGGCGCCCGGCGCGCAGCAGGGCGTGGGCGGTGGACGACTGACCGTGGAACGATTCGGCCGCCATGGCCGTGAGGACGGCGTCGGGGCCGACCTCGACGAAGACGGTGGTGCCGCGCTCTTCGAGGGTGCGGATGGCGTCGAGGAACCGTACGGGCTCGCGCACCTGGCGCACCCAGTAGTCGGGCGAGGTCAGCTCCGCCGCCGTCGCGAGTCGCCCGGTGAGCGTGGAGACGAGGGGGCGGCTCGGCGCCCGGAGGTCGAGGCGGGCGAGCACGTCACGGAACGGGGCGAGCGCCGGGTCCATGTGCGGGGAGTGGAAGGCGTGGCTGACGCGCAGGCGGCGGGTCTTGCGGCCCCGCGCGCGCCAGCGGTCGGCGACCTCGGTGGCGGCCTCCTCGTCTCCGGAGATCACCACGGCGGTGGGCCCGTTGACGGCGGCGACGGACACCCGGTCGGCGTGCTCGGCCAGCGACCGCACCACCTCGGCCTCGGTTGCCTGCACGGCGATCATCGCGCCCCCCGGGTGGGCCGCCTGCATGAGTCGGCCCCGGGCGGCGACCAGCGTCGCGGCGTCGGCGAGCGAGAGCACGCCGGCGAGGTGAGCGGCGGCGAGTTCGCCGACGGAGTGCCCGGCGAGCGCGTCGGGCGTGAGCCCGTGCTGCTCAAGGAGGTGGAACAGGGCCACCTCGTG
>NZ_JAGMUE010001040.1:0-574 GCF_019049165.1 Streptomyces sp. AC627_RSS907 | reverse complement strand
TGAGCCGGGGACGGCTGAGCCCAGGGCGGCGCCTTCGCCACGGGCCGGCCCGGCGTCAGCGCCAGGTGTTGTTGCTGGTGTGGTCGCCGGCGAGCCAGCGGGCGAGATCGGCGTGTGCCGTCGTACGCCGTTCGGCGTCGATCCGTGCCACGTCGGGGTGGTCGACGACGAACTCCAGCATGAGCCCGTTGGGGTCCGTGACGTACAGCGAGACGCAGTAGCCGTGGTCCACGACGAAGGTGTCGGGCTCCGCGTAGCCGGCCTCGGCGACGCGCTCGCGCATCGCGTCCTGGGTCTCCCGCTCGACCTTGAAGGCGATGTGCCGGAAGGGCGTGAAGTGGACGTCGGTCCGAAACTCCCGCTGGTCCTCGGGGTCGGCGAACTGGAAGAAGGCCAGGGCTCCGCCGTCGGCGAGGCCGTAGAAGGTGTGGGAGTAGGCGCGCTCGGCGCCGAACAGCACGTCCCGCTCGCTCCAGGCGGCCACCAGCGGCAGACCGATCACGTCCTCGTAGAAGCGTCGGGTGGCTTCCTGGTCGTCGGTTATCCACGCGTGATGGTGCAGGCGCAGCGGAAG
>NZ_JAGMUE010001039.1:0-613 GCF_019049165.1 Streptomyces sp. AC627_RSS907 | reverse complement strand
TTCCGATGGCGTACAAAGTCCGGCCTCCCGCTTGCCCGACCCTTTCGTACCACCCCTAGACTGAACCTCCAGCAGGTGGCTACACGCTCGAAAGGCACCCTCGTGTCCATCGGCAACTCCCCCGCAGACGACCGCCCTTCCATCGGCCGCGTCCTCCAGCAGGCGCGCATCGGCGCCCGGCTGACCGTTGACGAGGTCAGTACCGCCACCCGGGTGCGCATCCCCATCGTGCACGGCATCGAGCAGGACGACTTCTCCCGCTGTGGCGGCGACGTCTACGCCCGGGGGCACATCCGTTCCCTAGCGCGCGCCGTCGGGGTCGATCCGGCTCCGCTCATCGCCCAGTACGACGAGGAACACGGCGGCCGTCCCGAGCCCACCGCCGCCGCGCCGCTCTTCGAGGCCGAACGCATCCGCTCCGAACCGCGCCGCCCGAACTGGACCGCGGCCATGGTCGCGGCCATCGTGGCCGTCGTCGGGTTCGTCGGCTTCACGCTGTTCAGCGGTGGCGACGACGGGACGGGCAGCACCGCGGCCGACGCCACCGACGCCGGCAAGCCGACCCCGTCGGCGGAGAAGTCCACGACCAAGCCGGCCGACCCCAAGCCCGACC
>NZ_JAGMUE010001038.1:0-550 GCF_019049165.1 Streptomyces sp. AC627_RSS907 | reverse complement strand
GCACCGACGCGCTGGCCGCCGCCGTGCCCGAGCGGCCCGGCGCGCTCTTCGACGTGCTCTACGACCCCTGGCCGACCGCGCTCGCCGCAGCCTGGTCGGCGCGTGGCGGCGCCGTCGTCGGCGGGCTCGACCTGCTCGTGCACCAGGCGGTGTTGCAGGTGGAGCGGATGACCGGTGGCGCGGCACCGCTGGCCGCCATGCGGGAGGCGGGCGAGGCCGCGCTCGCGGCGCGGCAGCGAGCCACGGCGCCGTAGCGGCTCGGGCCCGCGCGGCGGCGTTCCGCGCGCGCCCGGCCGGTGGCCACCGGGGGCGCGCGCGGTCGGGCGCCGGTGCGCCGTGCGGACGCTGCCCGAACATCGCGCCGCCCCGGCGACGGGCGCGGGCCGTCGTCCGTAGCGTGGACGGGCGAACGGGCTCCGTCGCAGCTCATGGGAGGATCGGAGCTGAGAAGTCGCACGGGCGCGAGGTTTTAAGGAGCACCGTTGAGCAGGTTGCGTTGGCTGACGGCGGGGGAGTCGCACGGCCCCGCACTGGTGGCGACCCTGGAGGG
>NZ_JAGMUE010000010.1:0-96922 GCF_019049165.1 Streptomyces sp. AC627_RSS907 | reverse complement strand
GATCGGCATGGGCGACAACATCTGGCTCGGCGACCGCGACGCGGTACGCACACCGATGCAGTGGACCCCGGACCGCAACGCCGGCTTCTCGTCGTCCGACCCCGGACGCCTGTTCCTGCCCACGATCATGGACCCGGTCTACGGCTACCAGGTGACCAACGTCGAGGCATCCATGGCCTCACCCTCCTCCCTGCTGCACTGGACCCGCCGCATGATCGAGATCCGCAAGCAGAACATCGCCTTCGGTCTCGGCTCGTACACCGAACTGCCCTCCACCAACCCCGCGGTACTGGCCTTCCTGCGCGAACACGAGGACGACCTGGTGCTGTGCGTCCACAACTTCTCCCGCTTCGCACAGCCCACCGAACTCGACCTGAGCGCCTTCGAGGGCCGCCACCCCGTCGAACTGTTCGGCGGAGTCCGCTTCCCCGCGGTGGGCGCACTGCCGTACCTGCTGACCCTCGGGGGCCACGGCTTCTACTGGTTCCGGCTGCGCAAGGACGCCCCGTAGGACGGACAGACCCGGTCCCCGGGCGGTGCGGTTTCCGCCGCCCCGCCCGGGGCACGCATCACTAGCACCCCGACGACCCGGGGAAAGGACGCGACGCCATGTCGGAAGCCGTCACACGCACCGTCACGAGCCCGCCAGGCCTCCTTGCGTCACTCGATCCACTGCTGCGGGACTGGCTGCCGCGGCAGCGCTGGTTCGCGGGCAAGGGGCGCCCGGTCACCGGGTTCTCGCTGGTCGCCGCCACCGAACTGCTCCCGGCCGACGCCCGCCTCGGCCTCTACCACGTGCTGGTCCGCACCCACCAGCAGCTCGTGCCCGGACCGGGCGCGCCCGGGGAGCCCGGCGACTGCTACCAGCTCCTCATAGGCGTGCGCGAGGCGCTGCCGCCCCGGCTGGCGCCCGCGCTGATCGGGCACGTGACCGAAGGCCCCCTGGCCGGACGCACCGCCTACGACGCCCTGTACGACCCCCGGCCCGCCGAGGTGCTCCTGGAGGCCCTGCGCACCCAGGCCCGCATCGGCGGGCTCCGCTTCGAGCGGGACCGGGACCGGGAGATCCGCACCGGACTGGTGCCGCGGCTGGTGACCGCCGAGCAGTCCAACTCGTCGATCGTGTACGGAGATACGTTCATCCTCAAGGTGCTGCGCCGGATCGTGCCCGGCGTCAACCCCGACCTGGAGCTGCCGCTGGCGCTGGCCCGCGCGGGCTGCCCCCGGGTTCCGGCACCGGCCGGGTGGATGGTGGCGGACCTGGGCGGCCGGTCCTGGGTGCTGGGTGTACTCCAGCCGTATGTGCAGGGGGCGACGGACGGCTGGGAGCTGGCCCTGCGCGAACTGGCCAAGGGGGAGGACTTCACCGCCGAGGCGCGAGCGCTCGGACGGACCACCGCCGAGGTGCACACCGCGCTGGCCGGGGCGCTGCCGACCGTCACGCTCGGCCACGGCCGGATGCGGCAGCTCGCCGACGACATGATCGAACGGCTGGAGGAGGCCGCGCGGGCGGTGCCCCTGCTGCGGCCGTACGCGCCAGGTCTGCGCACGGCCTTCACCGCCCTGGGCGACCTCGCCGCCGAGGGACGTACCTGGACGGCCCAGCGCGTCCACGGCGACCTGCACCTGGGCCAGTGCCTGCGCTCGCCCTCCGGTCAGTGGTCGCTGATCGACTTCGAGGGGGAGCCGGCGAAGCCGCTGGCCGAGCGGCGGATGCCGCAGCCGCCGGTCCGGGACGTCGCCGGGATGCTGCGCTCCTTCGACTACGCCGCGCACTCGGCCGACGTCCCCGTGCCGGGCTGGGCCCATGCGTGCCGGGCCGCCTTCTGCACCGGGTACGCGGAGGTCGCCGGCCGTGACCCGCGCACCGACCCGGTGATGCTGCGCGCGCACGAGACGGCCAAGGCGGTCTACGAGGTCCTGTACGAGGCCCGGCACCGTCCCGACTGGCTGGCGGTGCCGCTGTCCGCGGTGCGCCGCCTGGCCACGCCCGAACCCGCATGACGCCACCCCCCGATCCCACGTCGCCCAGGAGGCTCCGCCCGTGACCCCCCGCCCCTCGTCCAGCGGTCCCGACCCGAAGAAGACGGCCGAGGAGAAGAGCGCCGCGCAGAAGGCGGCGCCGCCCCAGAAGGCGGTGGCCGAGAAGACGACCGCGAAGAAGGCGGCCCGGAAGACCGCGACCGCGAAGACCCCAGCCGCGAAGACCGCAGCCGCGAAGACCGCAGCCGCGAAGACCGGAGCCGCGAAGAAGGCGGCCCCCGAGAAGACGGCGGCGAAGAAGCCCGCCGCCAGGAAGGCGGGGGCGGCGAAGCAGAGCGCGGCGAAGAACACGGCCAAGAGCACGGCCGAGAGCACGCAGCAGACCGCGGCGAAGGCCGCGAAGGGGTCCCCCAGCAAGCGGGCACCCACCAGGAAGGCCCCCGCCAAGAAGCCCCCGGCAGGGAAGGCACCCGCGACCGCCGTCCCCGCCCCGGTGGAAGCCGCCGTCTCCCCCGCCCTCGCCGCCGGCGACCGGGAGCGGCTGCTCGCCGGTACGCACCACGACCCGCACTCCGTCCTCGGCGCCCACCGGGTGCCCGGCGGTGTCGCCTTCCGGGCCTTCCGGCCGTACGCCCTGGCGGTCACCGTCCTGTCCGGGAAGCTGCGGGCCGAGCTGCACGACGACGGCGACGGCTTCTTCTCGGCACTGCTGCCGCTGACCGAGGTGCCCGCGTACCGGCTCCTCGTGACGTACGACGGGACGGCCCAGGAGGCCGAGGACCCGTACCGCTTCCCGCCCACCCTCGGCGACCTGGACCTGCATCTGATCGGCGAGGGCCGGCACGAGCAGCTGTGGCAGGCGCTCGGCGCGCACCCGGCCGCCCACGAGGGCGTCGCGGGCACCCGCTTCACGGTGTGGGCGCCCAACGCGCGCGGCGTGCGGGTGGCCGGCGGCTTCAACTTCTGGGACGGCACCGGTCACCCGATGCGGTCGCTCGGCGCCACCGGCGTGTGGGAGCTGTTCCTGCCCGGCATCGGCGCGGGCGAGCTGTACAAGTTCGAGATCACCCGGCCCGACGGCTCGCGCACCTTCCGCGCCGATCCGCTGGCCCGGCGCACGGAGACACCGCCGGCCACCTCCTCCGTGGTGCACGCCTCGGACTACACGTGGGGCGACGCGGAGTGGCTGGCCCGGCGGGCGGACGTGCCCGCGCACGAGGCGCCGATGTCGGTGTACGAGGTCCACCTGCCCTCCTGGCGCCCGGGGCTGACCTACCGCGAGCTGGCCGAACAGCTCCCGGCCTACGTCGGGGACCTCGGCTTCACGCACGTCGAGCTGATGCCGGTCGCCGAGCATCCCTTCGGCGGCTCCTGGGGCTACCAGGTCACCGGTTTCTACGCGCCCACGGCCCGCCTCGGCGACCCCGACGACTTCCGGTACCTGGTGGACCGGCTGCACCAGGCCGGCATCGGCGTCCTGATGGACTGGGTGCCGGCGCACTTCCCGCGCGACGACTGGGCGCTGGCCGAGTTCGACGGGCGTCCGCTGTACGAGCACTCCGACCCGCTGCGGGCCGCGCACCCGGACTGGGGCACGCTGGAGTTCGACTTCGGGCGCCGGGAGGTGCGCAACTTCCTGGTGGCCAACGCCGTGTACTGGTGCGAGGAGTTCCACATCGACGGGCTGCGGGTCGACGCGGTCGCCTCGATGCTCTACCTGGACTACTCGCGCGAGCCGGGCCGGTGGACGCCGAACGAGCACGGGGGCAGGGAGAACCTGGACGCGGTGGCGTTCCTCCAGGAGATGAACGCGACCGTCTACCGGCGGTGCCCCGGTGTGGTGACGATCGCGGAGGAGTCGACGGCCTGGGACGGGGTCACGCGGGCCACGCACCACAAGGGACCGAGCGGGTTCGGCGGGCTGGGCTTCGGACTGAAGTGGAACATGGGCTGGATGCACGACTCGCTCCAGTACATGAGCCACGAGCCGGTGCACCGCACGTACCACCACGGCGAGATGACCTTCTCCATGGTGTACGCCTACAGCGAGAACTACGTGCTGCCGATATCCCACGACGAGGTGGTGCACGGCAAGAAGTCGCTGGTGTCGAAGATGCCCGGCGACTGGTGGCAGCAGCGCGCGAACGAGCGGGCGTACCTGGGCTTCATGTGGGCCCATCCCGGCAAGCAGCTGCTGTTCATGGGCCAGGAGTTCGCCCAGGGCGCCGAGTGGTCGGAGGCGCACGGTCCCGACTGGTGGCTGCTCGACCCGCAGTACGGGGCGCAGGCGGACCACCGGGGGGTGCTGGACCTGGTCCGCGACCTCAACACCGTCTACCGGGACACGCCGGCGCTCTGGCGGCGCGACACCCACCCCTCCGGTTTCGCCTGGGTGGTCGGGGACGCCGCCGAGGACAACGTCCTCGCGTTCCTGCGCCTGGACACCGACGGGTCGCCGCTGCTGGCGGTGTCGAACTTCTCCCCCGTCGTCCGCACCGACTACCGCCTCGGCGTCCCCGACGACGTCCCGGCATGGCACGAGGTGCTCAACACCGACGCCGCGCGGTACGGCGGCGGTGACGTGGGCAACCCGGACCCGGTCAAGCCGGAGCCGCAGGGGTGGCACGGCCGTCCGGCGAGCATCCGGCTGACCCTGCCGCCCCTGGCGACGGTGTGGCTGCGGCCGGCCTGACGGCCGGGTGCGTCGGGCCCGACCGTCAGGACGCGTCCACGAGCCCCTTCGGAAGCGGCCCGGTGTGCAGCACGCCGAGCCGCTGGGTGGCCCGGGTCAGGGCCACGTACAGGTCGCTCGTGCCGTAGCGGCCGGGCTCGACGACCAGTACGGAGTCGAACTCCAGGCCCTTGGACTGGCGCGGGTCGAGGAGGACGACCGTGTGGGTCAGGTCGGGCTCGGCGCCCGCCGTCACGCCGTCGAGCCGGGCCGCGAGGGCCCCGTGCAGCTCGCGCGGGGCGATGACGGCGAGCCGGCCCTCCTCGGGGGTCAGCTCCCGGACGGCCTCGGCGACGGCTGCCGGGAGGTCGCCGGTGGCGCGGATCCAGGGCCGTACGCCCGTGGACCGGACGGAACTCGGCGGTGCGAACCCCGGGTCCTCGGCGCGGACCACGGCCGCCGCGACGTCCATGATCTCGGCCGGGGTGCGGTAGTTGACGCCGAGGCGGGTGTGCTCCCAGCGGTCCTCGACATAGGGGGCGAGGATCTTCGACCAGGAGCCGACGCCGGCCGCCTCCGCGGTCTGCGCCGGGTCGCCGACCAGGGTCATCGAGCGGGTCGGGCAGCGGCGCATCAGCAGCCGCCACGCCATCGGGGACAGCTCCTGCGCCTCGTCGACGATGATGTGCCCGAAGGCCCAGGTGCGGTCGGCGGCGGCGCGTTCGGCGGCGCTGCGGTGGTCGGCCTCCTCCTGGCGCTCGGCGAACCGCTCGGCGTCGATGATGTCGTGCGCCGACAGCACCTCCGCCTCCTCCTCGTCCTTGTCCTCGAACTCGTAGGTCCGGGAGGCGTACGACACGTCCAGCACGCCCTGCGCGTAGGCGATCTGCGCCTCCCGCTCGCGTTCGGCGCGGGAGCGGGCGATGCGGTCGTCCTCGCCGAGCAGTTCGGCGGCTTCGTCCAGCAGGGGCACGTCGGCGACGGTCCAGCGCCGGGTGACCGGGCGGCGGACGGCGGCGGCGTCCTCGGCGGGGAGGAAGGCCTCGGGGGCGGCGAGGAAGTCGGCGACCAGGCGCTGCGGGGTGAGCCGGGGCCAGAGCTGGTCGATGGCCGACCAGACCTCGGGGTTCTCGGCGAGTTCGTCGCGGATCTGGGTGATGTCGCTGGGGTCGAGGAGGTTGGTGCCGTCGTAGGGGTCGGTGCCGATGCGTTCGGCGACCATGTCGGTGAGGGTGTTGAGGATGTGGCCCTCGAAGTGCTCGCGGGCCGCGTTGTGCGGCAGCTTGGCCGCGCGGGTGCGCTCGCGGGCGACGTTGACCAGGTCGTCGTCGAGCATGAGGATCTCGCGGTCGTGCTCGATGGCGATCACCGGGTCGGGCAGCGCCTGCCGGTCGCGGACCACCTCGGCGAGCACGTCGGCCATGTCGGCGCGGCCCTTCACCGCCGCCGCCCCGGGCGTGTCCGTGGCCGTGGCCTTCACGCCGGGGAACAGCTCGCCGACGGTGGCGAGGAGCACGCCCGTCTCGCCGAGGGAGGGCAGCACCTCGCCGATGTAGCCGAGGAAGGCGGGGTTGGGGCCGACGATGAGGACGGCGCGCTTGGCGAGCAGCTCTCGGTGCTCGTACAGCAGGTAGGCCGCGCGGTGCAGGGCGACGGCGGTCTTGCCGGTGCCGGGTCCGCCCTCGACGACCAGGACGCCGCGGTGCGGGGCACGGATGATGCGGTCCTGGTCGGCCTGGATGGTCTGCACGATGTCGCCCATGCGGCCGGTGCGCGCGGAGTTCAGCGCGGCGAGCAGCACGGCGTCGCCGGACGGGTCCTCGTGGCCGGTCCGCGTCTCGTCGCCGAGGTCGAGGATCTCGTCGTGCAGCGCGGTGACCGTGCGGCCCTCGCTGGCGATGTGCCGACGGCGGCGCAGGCCCATGGGGGTGTGGCCGGTGGCCAGGTAGAAGGGGCGGGCGACGTCGGCGCGCCAGTCGATCAGGACCGGGGTGCGTTCGGCGTCGTCGGCACGGAGCCCGATGCGGCCGATGTGGTGGCCCACGCCGGAGGTGAGGTCGATCCGGCCGAAGCAGAGGGAGCCGTCCACCGCGTTGAGCGCGGCGAGCAGCCCGGAGCGCTCGGCGACCAGGATGTCCCGCTCGAGCCGGGCCTGCATGGGGGTGTTGCCCTGCGCGAGCGCGTCCGTGACCGAGACCTCGGTGTCGCCGCGCAACGCGTCCACGCGTGCGTAGAGTCCGTCGATGAATTCCTGCTCGTGCCGCAATTCATCGTCCGGAAATTCGGTGTTTGACAATTCCACTCCCGCCCGGATATACTGTGCTCACTGAACTTCTTCGCGACCTCGTTCTCTTGAAGTCACGAATCAACGAATATACGCAAAGAAATCCCCCGAGCGCAATTGCTCGGGGGATTTCTTTGCGTATCGGGCCCGGTCAGATCACGGTCGGACAATCCGTTGCCGGCCCGCCGCGCGGGCAGCAGCCCCCGCGACTCGTAGGACCGCAGCGTCCGCGTCGTGGTCCCGGTCAGATCACGGTCGGACAATCCGTTGCCGGCCCGCCGCGCGGGCAGCAGCCCCCGCGACTCGTAGGGCCGCAGCGTCCGCGTCGTGGTCCCGGCCCGCGCGGCCGGCCCGCCGATTCGCATGCGGACGAACGTAAGCCTTGACGTGGGCGTCAAGGCAAGAAGCCCCGCGCGGGAAGGCGCGGGGCTTCTTGCGGGGGGACCGGGCGGCTGAGCGACGGGGGGAGCATCTCAGCCGCCCGGCGTGCGGGGGCGTCGCGGGCCTCAGGCCTTCGCCAGTTCCTTGTCTCCGCCCTGCTCGGGCACCTCCGGGGCGCCGTCGTCGGCGCCGTGGTGGTCGTCCAGGAGCGTCTTCTCGTCGAACGGGGCCCGGCCGGCGAGCACCTCGTTCACCCGGTCCCGGTCGATCTCCTTGGTCCAGGTGCCGATCAGGACGGTGGCGACAGCGTTGCCCGCGAAGTTGGTGAGGGCGCGGGCCTCGCTCATGAAGCGGTCGATGCCGACGATGAGGCCGATGCCGTCCACCAGGGCGGGCTTGTGCGACTGGAGACCGCCGGCCAGCGTGGCGAGACCGGCGCCCGAGACACCGGCCGCGCCCTTCGAGGCGACCAGCAGGAAGAGCAGCAGCGGGATCTGCTCGCCGACCGACATCGGCGTGCCCAGGGCGTCGGCGACGAACAGCGAGGCCATGGTCATGTAGATCATGGTGCCGTCGAGGTTGAACGAGTAGCCGGTCGGGACCGTGATGCCGACCACCGGCTTGCTGACGCCCAGGTGCTCCATCTTGGCGATGAGGCGCGGCAGCGCCGACTCCGAGGAGGAGGTGGACAGGATCAGCAGGAACTCGCGGCCCAGGTACTTGAAGAAGGAGAAGACGTTGACGCCGCAGATGAGGCGCAGCATCGCGCCCAGCACCAGGAAGACGAACAGGAAGCACGTGGTGTAGAAGCCGAGCATCAGCACGGCCAGGCTCTTGAGCGCGTCGACACCGGCCGAGCCGGTGACGGCCGCGATGGCGCCGAAGGCACCGATCGGAGCGGCCCACATGATCATGGCGAGGACGCGGAAGACCAGCCGCTGGATGTGCTCGACGCCGCGCAGGACCGGCTGGCCGGCGGAGCCCATGGCCTGAAGGGCGAAGCCGCACAGCAGGGCGACCAGGAGGGTCTGCAGGACCTCGCCCTGGGTGAACGCGGAGACGATCGTCGTCGGGATGATGCCCAGCAGGAACTCGGTGGTGTCCTTGGCCTCCGCGTCGACCTGCGCCTGCCCGGTCTCCTTGACGGCGTCGGTGACCGCGAGGCCCGTGCCCGGGTCGAGGATGTTGCCGACGACCAGGCCGATGGCGAGGGCCACCAGCGACATCACCGTGAAATAGGCCAGCGCGATACCGCCGACGGCACCGACCTTGGCGGCCTTGCGCACCGACCCGATGCCCAGCACGATCGTGCAGAAGATGATCGGGGAGATCATCATCTTGATCAGGTTCACGAAGCCGGTGCCGAGCGGCTTCAGCTCGGTCGCGAAGTCGGGGGCGGCGAGACCGACGGCGATGCCGAGGACGACCGCGACGATCACCGCGATGTAGAGATAGTGCGTGCGGTCGCGCTTGGCTTTGGGTGCGGCAGGTGCCGTAGCGGCGTTGCTGGTCACGGCGGCCCTCCTTGACGACGTCGTCGGCATCACCGGCGTGCGGCTCACGTCCGGGGGATTGTTTCGGGGATGCGGTGACTATCTCCCGCGCTGTGAGCGCGGTCACCCTTGCGTTCATTTAGTTCACAATCGGCCACGCGAGAGACTGGCCGCATGCGCCTCAGCGTCCCGCGGCCCCGCAGTCTGGCCGGTCAGCTCTTCGCCATGCAGGCCGTGCTGATCGCGGTCGTCGTGGCCGGATACGCGCTGTTCACCTACATCGGCGACCGGGGACAGGCGGAGGAGGCGGCCGGGCGGCAGGCCGGGTCGGTGGCGCTGGCGATCGCCGACTCGCCGTCCGTGGCGGAGGCGATCCGCAGCCCCGACCCGACGGCGCGGCTCCAGCCGTACGCGGTGCGGGTCATGCACGACACCGACGTCGACTTCGTGACGATCATGGATCCGGAGGGCATCCGCTGGACCCACCCCGACCCGCGGCAGATCGGCCTTCCCTTCCGCGGCCACATCGAGCGGGCGCAGCGGGGAGAGACCTTCACGGAGACCTACACGGGCACGCTCGGGCCTTCGGTGCGGGCGGTCACGCCGGTCGAGGACGGCGGGCGGGTCGTCGGTCTGGTCAGCGCCGGGATCAAGGTGGAGGAGATCAGCAAGCGGGCACAGGAGCAGCTGACGGCGCTGATGGCGGTGGCGGCCGGAGCGCTGCTGCTCGGCGCGGTCGGCACGTACGTGATCAACGCGAGGCTGCGGCGGCACACGCACGGCATGAACGCGGACGAGCTGAGCCGGATGCACGACTACCATCAGGCGGCGCTGCACGCGGTGCGGGAGGGGCTGCTGATGCTGGACGGGCAGTACCGTGTCGCGTTGATCAACGACGGGGGACGGGAGCTGCTCGGCGTGTCCGGTGACGTGGTGGGCACCTCGGTCGCGGACCTGGGGCTGCCGGCGCAGCTGACGGGGGCGCTGCTGGCGTCGGAGCCGCGGGTGGACGAGGTGCACCTGACGGCGGAGCGGGTGCTGGTGGTCAACACCTCGCCGGTCTCCGGCGGGGAGCACCGTGGCACGGTGGTGACCCTGCGCGACGTGACCGAGCTCCAGTCACTGACGGGCGAGCTGAACTCCGAGCGCGGCTTCACACAGGCGCTGCGCTCGCAGGCGCACGAGGCGGCCAACCGGCTGCACACGGTCGTCTCGCTGATCGAGCTGGGGCGCGCGGAGGAGGCCGTGGAGTTCGCGACGGCCGAACTGGAGCTGGCGCAGGCACTGACCGACCAGGTCGTGGCGGCGGTGGGCGAGCCGGTGCTGGCCGCCCTGCTGCTGGGCAAGACGGCGCAGGCCAACGAGCGGGGGGTGGAGCTGGTGGTGTCGCAGGACAGCCGACTGGACGACGGCCTGCTGCCCCCGTCCCTGCCCGCCCGGGACCTGGTGACGATCCTGGGCAACCTGGTGGACAACGCGGTGGACGCGGCCCAGGGCCGGGTGCCGTCGCGGGTGACGGTGGCGGCGTACACCGAGGCGGCCGGCGCGGACTCGGCGGCGGGTGGCTCCGAGCTGGTGCTGCGGGTGTCGGACACGGGTGCCGGGGTCGATCCCGCCCACGCCGACCTGGTCTTCCAGCGGGGTTTCTCGACGAAACCGTCCGGTGAGGGCGGCCGTGGCCTCGGGCTGGCGCTGGTCCGGCAGGCGGTGCAGCGGCACGGCGGCACCCTGACCGTGACGGAGGCCGAGGGCGGCGGCGCCCGTTTCGAGGCCCGGCTGCCGCTGGACGACCCCGGGGGCCGCGCGCCGGACGCCCCGGTGGGCAGACATGAGTCCGGGCGTGCCGTATGAGCGCCGCCGAGCAGCCGATCCGGGTCCTGGTCGTCGAGGACGACCCCGTCGCCGCCGACGCGCACGTGATGTACGTCGGCCGGGTGCCGGGGTTCACCGCGGTCGGCAAGGCCCACACCGGTGCGGAGGCCCGGCGCCTGCTGGACCGCACGACGGTAGACCTGCTCCTCCTCGACCTGCACCTTCCCGATGTGCACGGGCTGCAGCTGGCCCGTTCCCTGCGGGCGGCGGGGCATCACGCCGACGTGATAGCGGTGACGTCGGCGCGGGACCTGGCGGTCGTGCGGGAGGGCGTGTCGCTGGGCGTCGTGCAGTACGTGCTGAAGCCGTTCACCTTCGCGACGCTGCGGGACCGGCTGGTGCGGTACGCCGAGTTCCGGGGCACCGCCGGGGAGGCGAGCGGGCAGGACGAGGTGGACCGGGCGCTGGCCACACTGCGCGCACCCGGCCCGGCCGCCCTGCCGAAGGGGCTGAGCGCGCCCACGCTGGAACGGGTGACGGGCGCGCTGCGGGGCTCGGAGGAGGGTCTTACGGCGGCCGGGGTGGCCGAGACGGTGGGCATCTCGCGGATCACGGCCCGGCGTTACCTGGAACACCTGGTGGGCGCGGGCCGGGCGGGACGGAGTCCGCTGTACGGGCAGGTGGGGCGGCCGGAGCTGGTGTACCGGTGGGTGCGGGGTCGTTGACCCCGGGCCCCCGGCGGCGCCGCGAGGGCCGGCGCTCCGGACGCCGCCTCGCGCGGCGCGGCTTGACTCTCCAGTGACTGGAGACCGGAGAGTGGGCGTCATGAACGGCGCGACGCCCCTGCACTCGATCGGTGAACTGTCGGCCCGGACCGGCGTGCCGGTCCGGACGATCCAGCACTACTCGGACACCGGGCTGCCACCGGGCTGCCACCGGGCTGCTGCGCCCCACCCACCGCACCCCGGCCGGCCACCGCCGCTACAGCGACGCGGGACACGACACGCTCGTCGAGCGGTACCGGCGCCTGGTCCGGACCGTCAACGACCGGCAGGTGGTGCCGGGACACCTCCCCTTCCAGCCCTGGCTGGTCGAGGCCCTCCGCCGGTCCCGGCCGGAGGACCGGCACAGCGCCTCGTGACCGGACACCGGCGCGAGGTCGCGGTCCGCCGCACCGACTCCGAGGCCGCAGTCAGCACCGCCCGCCAGGGCGGCCCGGGAGCAGGAGTACTCAGGACGCGGACGGCTTGATCTCCCCCGCGAAGACGATCAACTGGTCGATGAGGCTCCGCCGCAGATGGACGACGTCCGTTCCCGCCAGGCGGGGGCCTCCGTCCGGCGTGGTGAAGGCCCACCGGTACCGGGCCCACTCGTCAGGCATGTCCACCGCCGAGCAGCGCACCATCGTGCCCGTACCCGCCGGGTGGTGCCGGATGTCCAGCACGAACCGCTCGACCGCCTCGATCCCTTCGCTGCGGCCCAACGGCCCCCAGAAGACCACGTCCGAGGTCAGGGCCTGGGAGAGCAGCGTAGTCACATAGTTGTCGTTCGAAGCGTTGAACGCGGAGATGAACGTGTCGATCGCGGACCGCGCGGTCTCTTCCTGCATACACCAGTAATACCAGCCGCGGCTCCGGCTCCGCAGTGCGCCGCTGACCCACGCCCCGCGCCGTCGTCCCGGGTCTCACCGTCGCGTTCGGCATCGGGGCCGTAGCCGCCGCCGTCAATCCGCCGCACACGCATTGACCTGACCAGACCACCCCTCTTACGTTCGCCGAGCAGCCGTCCCGGCCACAGCGTCGTGCCCGTAGGAGGTCGTGCCCGTGCGTCCCACCGTCCGGTTCACCGCTCTGTTCACCCTCACCGCGCTCGCCTCCACCGCCCTCACCGCCTGCGGAAGCGGCTCCGGCAGCGATCCGGACACGGTGAAGGTCTCCTTCAAGCAGTCGACGGACAACTCCATCAAGGTGATGGACACGTATCTCGCCGGCGTCAAGAAGCAGTTCGAGAAGGCCAACCCGGGGAAGAAGGTCGACCTCGTCCCCATCAAGGCCCCGGACTCGGAGTACTACACCAAGCTCCAGCAGATGCTCCGCTCCCCCAAGACCGCGCCGGACCTGGTCTACGAGGACACCTTCCTCATCAACTCCGACATCACCAGCGGGTACTTGAAACCCCTCGACGACTACCTGGCGAAGTGGGAGGACTGGGACCGGTTCATCGACACCGCGAAGGCGGCGGCCAAGGGCGAGGACGGCAGGACGTACGGCGTCCCGGACGGCACCGACACCCGCGGGCTGTGGTTCAGCAAGGACGTCTTCGCCAAGGCCGGGCTGCCCGCCGACTGGCAGCCCAGGACGTGGGACGACGTGCTCGCCGCGGCCCGCGCGATCAAGGAGAAGGTGCCCGGAGTCGTCCCCCTCAACGTCTACACCGGCAAGCCGGCCGGTGAGGCCGCCACCATGCAGGGCTTCGAGATGCTGCTGTACGGCACGGGCGACGGGACCACGGACCCGCTCTACGACAAGGGCAGCAAGAAGTGGAAAGCAGCGGGCAAGGGCTTCGAGGACTCCCTGCGCTTCGTCGAGACCGTGTACAAGGAGAAGATCGGTCCGGAGGTCTCCGACGCCCTCGACCCCAACTTCGGCACCAAGGTGCGCGGTGAGCTGCTCCCGCAGGGCAGGCTCGGTATCGCTCTCGACGGCTCCTGGCTGCCGCAGGACTGGCTGGAGGGCAGCGGGCACGAGTGGCCCGAGTGGTCGAAGGAGCTGGGCCTGGCGGCCATGCCGACGCAGAACGGTCAGGCGCCGGGCCGGGTGAGCATGTCCGGAGGCTGGACCTGGGCGATCCCGGCCAAGGCGGCCAACCCCGATCTGGCCTTCGAGTTCATCAAGACGATGCAGACCAAGGCCAACGCCCGGAAGTGGTACGTCGCCAACTCGGGCATCGCGGTCCGCGAGGACGTCGCGGACGATCCCGCGTACGTCGACGCCCAGCCCGGCATCAGGTTCTTCACCGACCTCGTCGCCCACACCCACTACCGGCCCGCCTACCCGGCGTACCCGAAGGTCTCCGTCGCCATCCAGGAGGCCATGGAGGCCGTGACGACCGGTGACAAGTCGGTCGAGGAGGCGGCCCGCGGCTACGACGAGGCGCTGCGGGAGGCCACCGACGACCAGGTGGTCAGCAGGTGACCGCGGCCACGCCGCCGCACGCGGGCCCGGAGGTCCGCAAAGCCCCGCCGGTCCCCCAGGCCCCGCCCCCGGCCCGCCGCGCGCGGTCCGTCACCGCGCGCCGCTCCCTGCTGCGCGCCCTGCCCGTCTCCCCCGCCGTCGTCCTGCTGCTGCTCTTCCTCGCCGGCCCGATCGCCTACTGCGTCGTCATCGCCTTCACCGACCTCCAGCTCACCGGACAGGCCGAGGAGTCCTTCGTCGGCCTCGAGAACTTCCGGCGTGCGTTCCAGGACGAGGCGTTCCTCAACGCCGTCTGGCTGACCCTGGTGTTCACGGTGCTGTCGTCGCTGATCGGGCAGAACACCCTGGGGCTCGCGCTGGCGTCACTGATGCAGCGGGCCTCGAAGCCGGTCCGGACGCTGACCGGCGGCATCGTCGTCACGGCGTGGGTGCTGCCGGAGGTGGTGGCGGGCTTCCTGCTCTACGCCTTCTTCCGCCGTGAGGGCACCCTCAACGCCGTCCTGGCCTGGCTCCACCTGCCCTCCCAGAACTGGCTGTTCACGCTGCCGGTCCTGGCGGTGTCCTTCGCCAACGTCTGGCGGGGCACGGCGTTCTCGATGCTCGTCTACTCGGCTGCCCTGAACGAGATCCCGAAGGAGATCACCGAGGCCGCCGAGGTCGACGGGGCGAGCGGCTGGCGCCGGATGTGGCACATCACCCTGCCGATGATCCGCCGTTCCATCGGCACCAACCTCATGCTCAACACCCTGCAGACCCTGTCGGTCTTCGGGCTGATCTGGGTGATGACGCGCGGCGGGCCGAGCGGCAGGAGCCAGACCCTGCCGCTGTTCATGTACGAACAGGCCTTCCAGAACAGCCTGATCGGCTACGGCACGGCGGTGGCGCTGCTGCTGTTGCTGATCGGGGCGCTGTTCTCGGTCGTCTATCTGCGCCTGCTGCGGACGGAGATCTGACATGGCGTCCGCCTTCACGTCCCGCCGCGCCCCCGCCTCCCGCCGCACCCCCGCCGCCCGGCGGGGCAGGCGCCGGCTGGCCGCCGACGCCGGGCTGCTGGTGGTCGCCGCCGCCTTCGTGCTCCCGCTGGCCTGGGTGGTGCTGTCCGCCCTGGACCCGCACGCGAGCCTCAGGGTGAAGGCGCCCGACGGCCTGACGCTGGACAACTTCGACGCGGTCCTCACCCAGGACGTCACCTTCCGGCCACTGCTCAACAGCCTGATCCTGTGCGGCGGCGCGACCCTGCTGACGGTGGTGTGCGCGGCGCTCGCGGCGTATCCGCTCTCCCGTTTCCGGTCGCGGTTGAACCGGCCGTTCCTGCTGACCGTCCTGTTCGCGACCAGTCTGCCGATCACGGCGGTCATGGTGCCGGTCTACGCCCTCTTCGTGCGGGTGAACCTGATCGACACCATGCAGGGGACGATCTTCTTCTTCGCCGCCTCCCAGCTTCCCTTCGCCATCTGGCTGATGAAGAACTTCATGGACGGCGTGCCGAAGGAGCTGGAGGAGGCGGCGTGGACGGACGGGGCGTCGCCGTTCCAGTCGCTGCTGCGGATCGTGCTGCCGCTGATGGGGCCGGGGGTGGCGGTGGTGACGGTGTTCTCGTTCGTGATGATGTGGGGGAACTTCTTCGTCCCCTTCATGCTGCTGCTCACCCCGGACCAGATGCCCGCCTCGGTGAGCATCAACGACTTCTTCGGCAACCGGGGCATGGTGGCGTACGGACAGCTGGCCGCGTTCTCCATCGTCTACTCCACGCCGGTCGTCCTGCTGTACGTGCTGATCTCCCGGCGGCTGGGCGGGGGGTTCGCGCTGGGCGGGGCGGTCAAGGGGTGAGCGGCCCCAGGGGCGTCCGCGCCCGCCCCGCGGTCCCGTAGGTTCCTACGATCCGTATCGCTGGCCGAACAGCCCGTAGTCAGCGTCGCCGGGGGGCCCTACCGTGTGGCGCGTGCGCCGACCCTCATCCCACCCGGCCCCGTCGGGTCCCCCGTTCAACGCCCCCGCCGCCCGCCGGCTCCGCGCCGCCCTGAACATGGGGCCCGAGCACGTGGCCCACGGTATGCGGGTGTCGTACGGGCTGCCGTACGTCACTCCGGACCTCGTCCGCGCCTGGGAACGGGGGACGGCCTCCCCCGGGAACCAGGAGCTGACGGCGCTCGCGGGGGTGCTGTGGTGCTCGCCCGGTGACCTGACCGGCCGGCCGCAGACCCTGCGCGAGCACCGCGTCGCCCGCGGTCTGGCGCCGGAGGACGTGGCGCGTGCCGTCGGGCTCGCCCTCCCGGCCTACCTGCGGATGGAGGAGACGGACGGCTGGCGCGGCACCGACCGGCAGTCGGCCGCGCTCGCCGACGTGCTCGGCCTCACCCTGCCCGACTTCATGACCGTCACGGGACGGGCCGAGAAGCTCGCCGACCTGTTGTCGAGCGCCGTGACCAGGCGCTGGCAGGGGTACGTGCGCCCGATCGCCAAGCTGACCCCGCTGGACCGGCGCGTCCTGGAGAACGTCCTCCAGTCGCTGCACCAGGACTACCAGGGGCACGTGACCGCCACCCCTGGCCGGGGCGGCGACCCCGGCGCGGCGGGCCGCGACTTCCTCGACCGGGTCCTGGAGCACTTCTGGGCGGCGGTCGAGAGGCACCCGTAGGGCTTTCCCAGGCCTTTTCCAGCGGCGGTCTTGTCCCAGGCGGCGGTCTTGTCCAGGCGGCGGTTTTCCAGCGGCGGTCTAGAAGACCGACTCCGCCTCGTCCATCCGGTCCTTCGGCACCGTCTTCAGTGCGGTGACCGCCTCGGCCAGCGGCACCATCACGACGTCCGTGCCGCGCAGCGCCGTCATCCGGCCGAACTCGCCCCGGTGCGCGGCCTCCACCGCGTGCCAGCCGAAGCGGGTGGCGAGCACCCGGTCGTACGCGGTCGGCACGCCGCCGCGCTGGACGTGGCCGAGGATGACCGGCTTGGCCTCCTTGCCGAGCCTGCGCTCCAGCTCGTACGCCAGGGCCGTGCCGATGCCCTGGAAGCGCTCGTGGCCGAACTTGTCGATCGCGCCCTTGCCGTAGTCCATGGTGCCCTCGGCGGGGTGGGCGCCCTCGGCGACGCAGATCACGGCGAACTTCTTGCCGCGGGCGAAGCGCTCCTCGACCATCTTGACCAGGTCGGCGGGGTCGAAGGGGCGCTCGGGCAGGCAGATGCCGTGGGCGCCGGCGGCCATGCCGGACTCCAGGGCGATCCAGCCGGCGTGCCGGCCCATCACCTCGACGACCATCACCCGCTGGTGGGACTCGGCGGTGGTCTTCAGGCGGTCCATCGCCTCGGTCGCCACCCCGACGGCGGTGTCGAAGCCGAAGGTGCGGTCCGTGGAGGAGATGTCGTTGTCGATCGTCTTCGGCACGCCGACCACCGGCAGGCCCGCGTCCGACAGCATCCGGGCGGCGGTCAGCGTGCCCTCGCCGCCGATCGGGATCAGCGCGTCGATGCCGAAGTTCTGGATCATGTCCGAGGCGTTCTCGCAGGCCTCGCGGAGCCGGTCGCGCTCCAGCCGGGAGGAGCCGAGGATGGTGCCGCCGCGGGCCAGGATGCCGCTGACCGCGTTCAGGTCGAGGGAGCGGTAACGGCCGTCCAGGAGGCCCGCGTAACCGTCCTCGAAGCCGATGACCTCGTCGTCGTAGTTGTCGACCGCTCGGTGCACGACCGACCGGATCACTGCGTTCAGGCCGGGGCAGTCGCCGCCTGCGGTGAGAACTCCGATACGCATCGTGCTGTGTCTCCTGCTCGCTGTTGACACCGGTGAGCCGGCTTCGATTCTTTCACGTACCCCAAGAGGATGCCGCTTCCCCGCGGTCGGCACCTTAGCCGCCCTCGACCACGGCTCACTGACGGGCGCCTTATCTATAGGGAGAGGTATTGTCAAGAGGGTTCCGCTCACCCCGGTGGGCGATTTTTGTGCGGGAGACAGCCGCCACCACACGAACGACCCGACGGAACGGAGAGCACGGGTGACGCGCAGCGTGTACGTGACCGGTATCGACCGCGGTGACGGCCGCCAGGTCGTCGAGTTGGGGGTCATGGAGCTCCTGACCCGGCAGGTCGACCGGGTCGGCGTCTTCCGTCCCCTGGTCCACGACGGGCCCGACCGGCTCTTCGAGCTGCTGCGCGCCCGCTACCGGCTCACGCAGGACCCGGCGACCGTCTACGGCATGGACTACCGCGAGGCCTCCGCGCTCCAGGCCGAACAGGGCACGGACGAGCTGCTGTCCGCCCTGGTCGACCGGTTCCACCTGGTCGCCCGCGACTACGACGTCGTCCTGGTCCTCGGCACCGACTTCGCCGACACCCAGCTCCCGGACGAGCTCTCGCTGAACGCACGGCTGGCCAACGAGTTCGGCGCCTCGGTCATCCCGGTCGTCGGCGGCCGCAAGCAGCCCGCGGAGTCGGTGCTCGCCGAGACCGTCAACGCCTTCCGGGCCTACGACGGGCTGGGCTGCGACGTCCTGGCCATGGTGACCAACCGGGTGGCCCGCGAGGACCGGGACGGCATCGCCGAGGGGCTCGCGAACCGGCTGCCGGTGCCGTGCTGGGTCGTGCCCGACGAGCCCGCCCTGTCGGCGCCGACCGTCTCCCAGATCGCGCACTCCCTCGGCGCCGAGGTGGTCCTCGGCGACGACTCGGGGCTGGCCCGCGACGCGCTGGACTTCGTCTTCGGCGGGGCCATGCTGCCCAACCTGCTGGGCGCCCTGACCCCGGGCTGCCTGGTCGTCACCCCCGGCGACCGCGCCGACCTGGTGATCGGCACGCTGGCCGCGCACAGCGCCGGCACCCCGCCGATAGCCGGCGTCCTGCTGACCCTGAACGAGGTGCCCGGCGAGAGCATCCTCACCCTCGCCACCCGCCTCGCCCCGGGCACGCCGGTGCTCTCGGTGCCCGGCAACAGCTTCCCCACCGCCGAGCGGCTGTTCTCCCTGGAGGGCAAGCTGAACGCGGCCACCCCGCGCAAGGCGGAGACGGCTCTCGGCCTCTTCGAGCGGTACGTCGACACCGCCGACCTCAGCAAGCGGGTCTCGGCCCCCAGCGGCGACCGGGTCACGCCGATGATGTTCGAGCACAAGCTGCTGGAGCAGGCCCGCTCCGACCTGCGACGGGTCGTCCTCCCGGAGGGCACCGAGGAACGGGTGCTGCACGCGGCCGAGGTGCTGCTGCGCCGGGGCGTGTGCGAGCTGACGCTGCTCGGGCCCGTCGAACAGATCCGCAAGAAGGCCGCCGACCTGGGCATCGACCTCGGCGCCGCCCAGCTGATCGACCCGGCCGTGTCCGAGCTGCGCGACTCCTTCGCCGAGAAGTACGCCGCCCTGCGCGCCCACAAGGGCGTCACCGTGGAGCTGGCCTACGACGTCGTCTCCGACGTCAACTACTTCGGCACGCTGATGGTGCAGGAGGGGCTGGCCGACGGCATGGTGTCGGGGTCCGTGCACTCGACGGCGGCGACGATCCGTCCGGCCTTCGAGATCATCAAGACCAAGCCGGACGCCTCGATCGTCTCGTCCGTCTTCTTCATGTGCCTGGCCGACAAGGTCCTGGTCTACGGCGACTGCGCCGTCAACCCGGACCCGAACGCCGAGCAGCTGGCCGACATCGCGACCCAGTCGGCGTCGACGGCGGCGCAGTTCGGGGTGGATCCGCGGATCGCGATGCTGTCGTACTCGACGGGCACGTCCGGTTCCGGCGCCGACGTCGAGAAGGTGCGCGAGGCGACGGAGATCGTCCGCTCCCACCGGCCCGACCTGCGCGTCGAGGGACCGATCCAGTACGACGCCGCCGTCGAGCCGTCGGTCGCGGCGACCAAGCTGCCCGGCTCCGCGGTCGCCGGTCAGGCCAGCGTGCTGATCTTCCCCGACCTGAACACCGGCAACAACACGTACAAGGCCGTGCAGCGCTCGGCCGGCGCGATCGCCGTGGGCCCCGTCCTCCAGGGGCTGCGCAAGCCGGTCAACGACCTGTCCCGGGGCGCGCTCGTCCAGGACATCGTCAACACCGTCGCCATCACGGCGATCCAGGCCCAGCAGTCCCCCAGCGAGAAGGCGGACGACCAGTGAGCCAGACCCGCGTCCTCGTCCTCAACTCCGGCTCCTCGTCGGTCAAGTACCAGCTCATCGACATGCGCGACCACCACCGGCTGGCGGTGGGGCTCGTCGAGCGGATCGGTGAGGAGACCGCGCGGCTCAGGCACACCCCGACGGGTGGCGAGACGCGTGAGCGGACCGGTTCCGTCCCCGACCACGACGCCGCGCTGAAGGCGGTGGCGGCGGAGCTGGCCAAGGACGGCCTCGGCCTGGACTCGCCCGAGCTGGCCGCGGTCGGGCACCGGGTGGTGCACGGCGGGAAGCGCTTCACCGCGCCGACCGTCGTCGACGACGCCGTGCTCGCCGAGATCGAGCGGCTCATCCCGGTCGCGCCGCTGCACAACCCCGCCAACCTCACCGGCATCCGCACCGCGCAGGCGCTGCGCCCGGACCTGCCGCAGGTCGCCGTCTTCGACACCGCCTTCCACACGACGATGCCGGAGTCCGCCGCCCGCTACGCCATCGACGTCGAGACCGCCGACGCGCACCGCGTCCGGCGCTACGGGTTCCACGGCACCTCGCACGCGTACGTCTCCCGCGAGACCGCGAAGCTGCTGGGCAGGACGCCGGAGGAGGTGAACGTCATCGTGCTGCACCTGGGCAACGGGGCGTCCGCCTCGGCGGTGCGGGGCGGGCGGTGCGTGGACACCTCCATGGGGCTGACGCCTTTGGAGGGGCTCGTGATGGGTACGCGCTCGGGAGACATGGACCCGGCCGTCATCTTCCATTTGATGCGTGTTGGTGGAATGTCCGCCGACGAGATCGACACTCTTCTCAACAAGAGGAGCGGTCTGATCGGTCTGTGCGGCGACAACGACATGCGGGAGATCCGCCGCCGCGTGGACGCCGGCGACGAGCGGGCGCGGCTGGCGTTCGACATCTACATTCACCGGCTGAAGAAGTACATCGGCGCCTATTACGCCGTCCTCGGGCGGGTGGACGCGGTGGCCTTCACGGCCGGGGTCGGCGAGAACTCGGCGCCGGTGCGGGAGGCCGCCCTGGCGGGCCTCGAAGGGCTCGGCCTGGCGGTCGACGGCGAGCTGAACGCCGCGCGCGGCGACGGGGCCCGGCTGATCTCGCCCGCGGACGCGCGGGTGGCGGTGGCCGTGGTGCCGACGGACGAGGAAATGGAGATCGCGAGGCAGAGCTACGCACTCGTAAATGATTCGGTGAATCTCACCTGAGCGGCATCCCGCCCTTTTGTATTTTCCGCCAGACGGAATATTCCGCAGCGAAACAAACCGTTAGGATCGCCCCATGCGCCGTTCGAAAATCGTCTGTACTCTCGGCCCCGCGGTCGACTCCCACGAGCAGCTCGTCGCGCTGATCGAGGCCGGCATGAACGTGGCCCGCTTCAACTTCAGCCACGGCTCCCACGCCGAGCACCAGGGCCGGTACGACCGGGTCCGGGCCGCCGCCAAGGAGACCGGCCGGGCCATCGGCGTCCTCGCCGACCTGCAGGGCCCGAAGATCCGCCTGGAGACCTTCGCCGAGGGCCCCGTCGAGCTGGTGCGGGGTGACGAGTTCACCATCACCACCGAGGACGTGCCGGGCGACAGGACGATCTGCGGCACGACGTACAAGGGCCTGCCCGGCGACGTCGCCAAGGGCGACCAGGTGCTCATCAACGACGGCAACGTCGAGCTGAAGGTCACCGAGGTCGAGGGCCCCCGCGTCCGGACGATCGTCATCGAGGGCGGCGTCATCTCCGACCACAAGGGCATCAACCTGCCCGGTGCGGCCGTGAACGTGCCCGCGCTGAGCGAGAAGGACGTCGAGGACCTCCGCTTCGCCCTCCGCATGGGCTGCGACCTGGTCGCCCTCTCCTTCGTCCGGGACGCCAAGGACGTCGCCGACGTGCACCGGGTGATGGACGAGGAAGGCCGCCGCGTCCCCGTCATCGCCAAGGTGGAGAAGCCGCAGGCCGTCGAGAACATGGAGGACGTCGTGATGGCGTTCGACGGTGTGATGGTCGCGCGCGGCGACCTCGCCGTCGAGTACCCGCTCGAGAAGGTCCCCATGGTGCAGAAGCGCCTGATCGAGCTGTGCCGGCGCAACGCCAAGCCGGTGATCGTGGCGACCCAGATGATGGAGTCGATGATCACCAACTCCCGGCCGACCCGCGCCGAGGCCTCCGACGTGGCCAACGCGATCCTGGACGGCGCGGACGCGGTCATGCTCTCGGCGGAGTCGTCGGTGGGCGCGTACCCGATCGAGACCGTCAAGACGATGTCGAAGATCGTCACGGCGGCCGAGCAGGAGCTGCTGTCCAAGGGCCTGCAGCCGCTGGTGCCGGGCAAGAAGCCGCGCACGCAGGGCGGTTCGGTGGCCCGTGCCGCCGCCGAGATCGCCGACTTCCTCGGCGGCAAGGGCCTGGTGGCCTTCACCCAGTCCGGTGACACGGCCCGTCGGCTCTCCCGCTACCGCGCGGCCCAGCCGATCCTCGCCTTCACCACCGACGAGTCGACCCGCAACCAACTGGCGCTGAGCTGGGGCGTGGAGCCGCACGTGGTGCCGTTCGTGAACAGCACGGACGAGATGGTCGACCTGGTGGACCAGGAGACGATGCGCCTCGGCCGGTTCAGCGACGGCGACGTCGTCGTGATCACCGCCGGTTCGCCCCCCGGCGTCCCCGGCACCACCAACATGGTCCGCGTGCACCACCTGGGCGAGACGCGGCGCGGCTGACGCCCGCGCACACCGCCGCGCACACGCCGTACGGCGCCGAGGGCGCCCCCTGTCACAGGGGGCGCCCTCGGCGTGTGGTGCGGCTCCCGAACGGGTCTGCGGGCGGGCTCAGCCGGTGACGTACTGCTGCAGCCCGGGGATGTGCAGGGTGCCGCCGAACTGACCGGCCTGGACGACCGTCACCTTCGTGAAGTAGATCAGCGGGATGTCCAGCGGCGGCGGGTGCTCCGGGTCGAAGGTGAGCGGGATCAGCCCGAGCAGGTTGCCCGAGATGCTCTCGGTGTACATCACCGTGTCGCCGCCGGTGATCGTGGACTTCGAGCCCTTGGCCGCCTGCACGTGGTAGGTCTTGCCGGACGCCTCGTCCTTGACGGTCTGGTGCAGGTCGCCGATGTCGGTGCCGTCGGAGACGACGTACTTCAGCACCTTCTTGGTGGTGCCGTTGGCCGTCCTCACCTCGACGATGCCCTTGTAGGAGGCGCCCTTGAGCGTCAGGGAGCTGGCGTTGAGCCGCCAGGGCTCGTCGGGCAGCAGGACGGGGTTGTCGACGCCGCCCTCCGCGTCCGTGGCGACCGGGCAGTCCTCCGGGTCCGCGGACGCGCTGCCGGACGGGTCGGGGGAGGCGGTGGCGTCGCCCGCGTCCTTGTCCTTCTTCGCCTTCTCGACGGCCTTCTTCGTCGCCTCCGCCGCCTTCTCGGCCGTCTCCCGGGTGACCCCGGCCGAACCGGCGGTCTCCCGGGTGTCCCCGGCCGCGCCGGTCGTGTCCTCCACGTCCCCGGCCGTGCCGGTGGGCTTCCCGGTCGTGTCCTCCACGGTGCCGGACGCGTCCTCGGAGGCGCTCTCGGAGGCCGACGCGGAGGGGGCCGGCGCCGGGCTCTCCCCGGTCTTCGCGCCGCCGGTGAAAATGCCCTCGATGGCGTCGCCGAGGCCGTCGAGCAGGCCGCCGCCCCTGCTCTCGGACGGCGAGGGGGACGCCGTCCCCCGGCTCTGCGCCTGCTGCGAGGCGGAGGGGGCGGGGCCGGGGCCGGCCTTGTCGTCGGAACCTGAATCCGACGAAGAGGACGAACCCGTGCCCTTGTCCGTGTCCTTGACGTCCGTGTCCCTCGCGTCCGGGTCCGTGACCTCCGGGTCCCCGGCGTCCGGACCCTTGGCGCCGTCGTCCGGCGCCCCGGTGTCGTCCTTGCCGTCCCCGGCGGCCCCGGACGCCGACGCCGACGCCGACGGCTCGGGAGACGCGGAGGTCTTCTCCTCGGCCTCCTCCAGGGCCGCCATGCAGGCCTTGTACTCCTCGGCCGTCAGGCTGTTGGCCGGCGGCGTCCCGTCGTCGCCGTCGGCGAGCGCCAGGGTCGGCGTGAACCCCATCCCCATGAGGACCGCCGTCGGCATCGCCGCGAGGGCTATGGCCTTGCCCCTCGGCATGTGGAATCTCGTGAAGAGCGGCTTCTTCGGTGCCGCGTGACGCGGCCCGGTTCTGGCACGGCCGGGGGCCGCGGCACTCCGGTCGCGGGCCTCGTCAGCCGACACGGTACCCCCCGGTGCGCTCCGCGGCCCGGGGCCCGTCCGCCGCCCCGTCGCCGGCCTCGTACGCGGTGTGCGGGTCTCCCGGCGCGGCGTCGGCGCCCCGCGGAAGATCCTCCGCGACCCCGTCGGCCGCGGGTCCGCCGGAGGGGTCCGGCCGCCCGGGTTCCTCGGGCTTCGCCCGGCCGGGCGCCCAGGAGACGCTGAGCGCGCCGCCGATCATCGCGAGCAGGTAGCCGATCAGGAAGCCGCCGATGTTGGAGACCACCAGGGACACCAGGGCGAGGAGGATCGCCGCGACTCCCGCGAAGATGCGCGTCGCCGACTGGAACCACATCGTCAGCCCCAGCGTGATGAGCAGCACGCCGATGATCAGCGAGCCCGCGCCGGCGGTCGTCGCCATGGCGATCGACATGTTGCCCAGCTTGAGCGTGGCGTAGGGGAAGTAGGCGATGGGCACCCCGCCCAGCAGGGTCAGCAGGCCCGCCCAGAACGGCCGGCTGCCCCGCCAGGCGCGGAATCGCAGACGCAGCCGGGTGAAGTTCCCGGCGCTCTGGACCGGAGTCTCGGCACTCATGGAAAAACAGCTCCCTGGTCCGGTGAACGTACGTATCGGCTCGGCCTAGGCGTGGAGAAGCCGGAAAGGTCGGGTTGTGTGCGAGCACCCGCCGCACGGCAGCGGGGCGGTGCGGCGGGGGCGGGGAAGCGGTCGCCTCCCCGCCCCTCCCCGGCGGTTCAGCCGGCCGGGGACACCTCACGGGCGAAGACCCGTCAGAAACACTCCATCTTGGGGTCCGCGCCGAGACGCATCTTCAGGCCGCTGAGCTTGAAGGTGCCGGCCGTGGTCGCCCACGCCGTCTGCTCGACTCCCTTGAGTTCCGCCTTCTCCGCCTGCTGGGCGAAGGCACCGTGCTTGACGCTCGGATCCTTCACCTTCGGGCCGCGGGTCTTGTCCCCGGCGGCCACACCGATGTCGATGTTGGTGAAGGTGGCGTCGGCGTCGAGCTGGGCGACGTCGATGTAGAGGTTCTTGGCCTCGACCTTGTGGTCCTTGTCCGGACCGGCCTCGAGACGGAGGTAGATCGACTTCCCTATGAGCGGGATCTCCGTCTTGACGGACTGGCACATCTTGGTGATCTCGGCACGCTTGAACGAGGAGATCGCGACCGGACGCTTGGTCTTCTTGTCACCCTCGATCGAGGTGTAGCCGGAGTCGAGGCCGCCGTACTGGGCGAAGCCCCACCCCTCGAGACGCTCCGCCTTGACCTTGAACTCCTGGCCGGACACGCTGAACGACGCCGCGAGGGCGCCCTGCGCAAGTCCGATGCCCACGGCCGCCGTGGCGGCCACGCTGGGCACCATCACCACGGCGAACCGCTTCCATCTGGTCCCGCCACGCACCTGGGACTCCATATTTCCTCCTTCTCGGACGTACATCTCCTGGCCTCGGCCCGCCCCCGGATCGGCGGCTCGGCCGGGCAGGGATGGGAGAAGTGCTACGTCCTCGGGAAGGAGAGCGCCCGCGCTCGGCGGCACGTACCACGCACCCGAATCACCGGCGATCACCCCCGAGCGACAACCACTGGTCGCGCCTGACACGCATCACGCACAACCCTGCTGGACAGGCTTCGCCGGGTGGGCGAAGACCCCCCTGCCCAAGAACCGGCTCCACTGCCGCCGGCTCTGCTCGGTGGGGACCCAGGAAGCCCCGCGACCCGACTGGCTTTTCGGGGTACGGGAATGGACCGAGCGTCGCCGATCGTGGTGCATTCTCGCCGCCGACACAAGGGGGTTCATTACTCGCTGGTAACGGCCGGAGGGGAACGGCGCGACGTACCGGCCCCGAACGGCGACGCTGGGTGTGCCTCAAGGGCGGAACAAAAATGTCGATCGCCGGACAGAACCCGACAGATCGACGCCGCTGACTTACTGGCAGTAACAGCGGCCGCGTTTACCAAGATTTAGTAAAGCGCGGCCGCACTGGCGTCCCGTCGACAGCTCCTTCACACGGGTATCACCCGCCGACCGGTCGGCGACCGGTCGGCGGAAACGGCCGAAATCCGCTCAGAACAACGCGCGGGCGAGCGCCCTGCGCGCGGCGGCCACCCGCGGATCGTCCGCGCCGACCACCTCGAACAGCTCCAGCAGCCGCAGACGTACGGCGTCCCGGTCGTCCCCCGCGGTGACGCGCACCGTGTCGATCAGGCGCCCGAAGGCGTCCTCCACGTGACCGCCCACCAGGTCCAGGTCGGCGGCGGCGATCTGCGCCTGGGCGTCGCCCGGCTTGTCGGCCGCGTCCTGACGCACCCGCTGCGGGTCGGCGTCCTGCACGCGCTGGAGCAACTCGGCCTGCGCCAGCCCCAGTTTGGCCTCGGTGTTACCGGGGTCGTCGGCCAGTACGTTCTTGTACGCCTGGACGGCACCGGCCAGGTCGCCCGCGTCCAGCGCCCGCACGGCGGCCTCGAGCGCCGCGTCGTGCGGCCCGGCCGGACGCTCGGGGGCGGCGGCGGGCCGGTCCCCCGGCTCCGCCTCGGGGTCGACGGCGAGACCGGTCAGCCCGAAGCGCTGCTCGGCGACCTGCACCAGCTGGTCCAGGGTCTGGCGGATCTGCGTCTCGCCGGCGGCCCCCTGGAAGAGCGGCAGTGCCTGGCCGGCGACGACCGCGAACACCGCCGGGATGCCCTGCACGCCGAACTGCTGCATCAGCATCTGGTTGGCGTCGACATCGATCTTGGCGAGGAGGAAGCGCCCGTTGTACTCGACGGCGAGCCGCTCCAGGACCGGGCTCAACTGCTTGCAGGGCTCACACCACTCGGCCCAGAAGTCGATGACGACCGGGACCTCGGTGGACCGCTGCAGGACATCGCTCTCGAAGCCGGCCTCGTCGACGTCGATGACGAGATCGGCCGGGGAGACGGCCCCCGTCCCACCGTGCCGGGCCGCCTCGGCGCGCGCCTGCTCCGCCTTCACCTTGGCCTCCTGGGCCGCCTTCACCGCGGCGAGGTCGACGACCCCGCTCATGGACATGTTCCGTGGCTGCATGGGCCTATCCTCCCCCGTACTCCGCGCGTGCGTGAAAAGCGGGTCGAAAGCCCGCCCTGAAGTGTTCGATCGGCGCCGGGTCCCCACCCCACGCCCATGGTCGTCGCTCGGGCACGAGCGGACCCGCGCTTTCGCTACGCCCCGTAGCGTAATGCCAGGACGGGCTACCGGAACAGCCCACTCCAGTGATCTGCCTCACGCCCGCACGTCGGGTACCCGCCGGTTACCCGCCGGTTAAGGTCGGGGAATGCAGAGCAGTACCCCCGCCGGGCGTGCCGGGCGCCCGCGCAGCGCCGCGGCGGACACCGCGATCCTGGCCGCGACGCGGGCGGCGCTGGTCGACCTCGGCTGGTCGAAGCTCACCCTGGGAGACGTGGCAACGCGTGCCGGGGTTGCCAAGACGACGCTCTATCGTCGCTGGGCGGGCAAGAACGAACTGGTGGTCGACGCGGTCGCCGAGCTCTTCGACGAGCTCCGCCTCCCCGACTGCGGCTCCCTGGCCGCCGACATCGAGGGCGTGGTGCTCCAGTTCGCGGCGATCCTGGCCCGCCCGGAGGCCAGGAGCGGCCTGATGGCGGTGGTCGCCGAGTCCACCCTCGACGACGCGCTGCGCGAGCGCATCCGCACCTCGATCGTCGAGCGGCAGAAGCGGCTGGTGCTGGAGGGCAGGGCCCGCGCCGAGGCCCGGGGCGAGCTGCCGCCCGAGCCGGACGCCGCGGAGGCGGCCCGCACGGTGGATCTGATCTTCGACGTGGTCGCGGGCGCGGTGGTGCACCGCACGCTGGTCAGCGCGGAGACCGCGGACGAGGAGTGGGTACGCGGCCTGACCCGCGTCCTGCTGACGGGGCTGGCCGGCCCGGAGCAGGACCGGGCCGGTCCCGGGTGAGGCCCGGCTCCTGCCAGGCCCGAGCCCGCGAGCGGGCCGGGTGGTGGACCCGGAGACCGGTGACGCAGGGGCCGAGGGCCCCGGTCAGAAGCCCGGCGGCTCCGTGTACACCCCCCACTCCTCGCGCAGCACCCCGCAGATCTCGCCGAGCGTCGCCTCGGCGCGTACGGCGTCCAGCATCGGCTCGATCATGTTGCCGCCGGACCGGGCCGCGGCGAGCATGCCGTCCAGCGCCCTGCGGACGGCCGCGTCGTCGCGGGCGGCCCTGCGCTC
Organism: Streptomyces sp. AC627_RSS907; assembly: GCF_019049165.1. Classification (NCBI taxonomy): domain Bacteria; kingdom Bacillati; phylum Actinomycetota; class Actinomycetes; order Kitasatosporales; family Streptomycetaceae; genus Streptomyces; species Streptomyces sp. AC627_RSS907. Next base: position 68,593 of record NZ_JAGMUE010000010.1, on the reverse strand, counting down.
GCCCAGGACCCGTACCTGCTCGCGCTCGACCTCGTGGCTGACGCGCAGGATCTCCAGGTCGCCGGTGACCGAGCCGGTGTGCACGTTGACACCGACGACCTTCTTGTCGTCCTTCTCCAGGGACTGCTGGTAGCGGAAGGCGGACTCGGCTATCTCGCCGGTGAACCAGCCGTCCTCGATGCCGCGCAGGATCCCGGAGGTCATGGGCCCGATGGGGTGCCGCCCGTCGGGGTGGGCCCTCAGTCCCCGCTCCCTGATGTGGTCGAAGATCTTCTCGGCGTCCGCCTCGATCCGGTCCGTGAGCTGCTCGACGAACCAGGAGCCCCCCAGCGGGTCGGCGACGTTGGCGACGCCGGTCTCCTCCATCAGCACCTGCTGGGTGCGCAGGGCGATCTCCGCCGCCTGCTCGCTGGGCAGGGCGAGGGTCTCGTCCAGGGCGTTGGTGTGCAGGGAGTTCGTCCCGCCGAGCACCGCCGCCAGCGCCTCCACGGCGGTGCGCACCACGTTGTTGTACGGCTGCTGGGCGGTGAGCGAGACGCCGGCGGTCTGCGTGTGGAAGCGCAGCCACTGCGCCTTGTCGCTCCGCGCGCCGTACACGTCCCGCATCCAGCGGGCCCAGATGCGCCGGGCGGCGCGGAACTTGGCGATCTCCTCGAAGAAGTCGACGTGCGCGTCGAAGAAGAAGGACAGGCCGGGCGCGAAGACGTCCACGTCCAGCCCGCGCGAGAGCCCCAGCTCCACGTACCCGAAGCCGTCCGCCAGCGTGTACGCCAGCTCCTGCGCGGCCGTCGCCCCGGCCTCGCGGATGTGGTAGCCGGAGACGGAGAGCGGCTTGTAGGCGGGGATGCCGGCCGCGCAGTACTCCATCAGGTCGCCGATCAGGCGCAGGTGCGGCTCGGGCTGGAAGAGCCACTCCTTCTGGGCGATGTACTCCTTGAAGATGTCGGTCTGCAGCGTGCCGTTGAGCACGGAGGCGTCGACACCCTGGCGTTCGGCGGCGACCAGGTACATGCAGAAGACGGGGACGGCGGGCCCGCTGATCGTCATGGAGGTCGTCACGTCACCGAGCGGGATGTCCTTGAACAGGACCTCCATGTCGGCGGCCGAGTCGATGGCCACGCCGCAGTGGCCGACCTCGCCGAGCGAGCGCGGGTCGTCGGAGTCGCGGCCCATCAGGGTCGGCATGTCGAAGGCGACCGAGAGCCCGCCGCCGCCGTTGCGGAGGATCATCTTGTAGCGCTCGTTGGTCTGCTCGGCGTTGCCGAACCCCGCGAACTGCCGGATGGTCCAGGTCCGCCCCCGGTAGCCGGTCGGATGCAGGCCGCGGGTGAAGGGGTACTCCCCCGGCCAGCCGATCCGCTCGAAGCCCTGGTAGACGTCCCCGGGCCGGGGCCCGTACACCGGGTCCACGGGATCGCCGGAGAGCGTGGTGAAGTCCGCGTCGCGCTTGCGCGCCGCGTCGTACCGGGCCTGCCAGCGAAGGCGGCCCTCCTCTATGGCGTCAGCGTCCATACCTTCGAATTTACTAGGACGTCCAAGTAAATGTCGATGGGGAACCGCCGTACGGGTGTCCGTACGGCGGCGGGGGCTGCCTACGCCTTGGCGACCGCGGGCGCGTTCTCGGCCGCGACCTTGGCGTCCAGCTCCTGGCTGACCTTGCGCTCCACGAAGAACGCGGCCGTCGGAATCGTCCCGGCCAGCAGCACCCACAGCTGCTTGCTGACCTTCCACTTCGCCTTGGCGCCCAGGTCGAAGGCGAAGACGAGGTAGACGACGTACAGCCAGCCGTGCGCGATGCTGACGATGCGGGTGAAGTCGGCGGCACCGTCCATGTCCAGCAGGTACTTGGCGATCATGCCGAGGCAGAGCAGGACCAACAGCACACCGGTGACGTACGCCATGACCCGGTAGCGGGTCAGCACGCTCTTTTTCATGCGACGAGCGTAACCGTCCGTTTCGCGCGATCTTCGAGCGGGCCCGCCGACGCGCTCACGTGTCGTCGAAGACGCTTGGGCCTCGGGAAGATGCGGGCCATCGGATTGCGGTGGCGATCATCGGGTGGTGCCCTCCGGCCACAGGACCCGCACCGGGACACCCCTGCGCTCCGCGTAGGAGACCACATCTGCGGTACCGCCGAAGCCTCGGGCGGGCTTGCCGTCCCACACCGCAAGGAGTTCGTCGGACAGACTCACGAGGATCTCCGAGCCTGCCATGTGCGCCTCGGGCGTCGACTCGTCCATGCCGGTTTCGTGGACGTCGGACGCCTGCCCCAGCAGGTCGTCATAGGCGGCGTGGTGCCACTCCGGGAGTGCATCTCGGTATCCAGCCGCCGGCATGACCACCTCAAGTCGACCACCGTGCTTCACCACGGCTTCCGCGAACCAAGCGTCGGGGCCGTCCGCGATGCACGAAACGCCGACCAGGTCGGCGGCGTCGTAGGCGTTCACCGCCTCGTCGAGCATCTCCCGCACACGTCGCTCCACGCCCACGCCGAGTCCACGATGACCGGTGATTCCCACCCGCATGCCTGTCCTCCTAGAGATAGACGCCGTACAAGCGCTCGTCGAAGTCGCGCACCACCTTGGGTGGTGCGTTGGTTGTGAAGGTACGGCGCACAGCGCGGGCCCGTTCCACGATGCGCCCGGACTTGTACGCCACCCCGGCGTCGAGTGCACGCCGGGCGAGGGCGAACGCCGATTCGACGCGTCCGGCGGCGAGGTGTCCGGCGGCGATGTCGAGCATCAGGAGCGCGCGCTGCTTCGCGTGGCCGGCGGCCAGCGCCTCCGCATCGTCCGACAGCACCCAGGCGGCCAGACCGAGTCGCGCCCCGCAGGTCACGCGGCACGCGGTCACCTTCGCCGGGTCGAAGGTGAAGACCCAGGGCCAGGGAGGCGGATCCTCCGGCAGCGCCTCGGCTGCCGCACGGCTCGCGGTCAGCGCCCGGTCAGTCGAGCGGCGGTCACCGTCGGCGGCATGGGCGAGGGCTTCCACGGACAGCAGCCACGCCTCCGCGACCGGCGGCCGACGGTCCCCGAGGACCCGCCGGGCCCGTCGGGCGAGGTTCAGGGCCTCGGTACCGTTCCCCATGTGTGCCTCGAACTGGGCCAGGCTGCCCGTCTGGTAGGCCGCCAGAAGCGGGTCCCCGGACGATCGAGCCGCCTTGACCGCGGAGCCGTACCAGATGCGCGCGGACCCGTGGTCGCCCATGTCCCACGCCAGCCACCCGGCGAGGCTCGCGGCCTCGCTGCCGACCGCCGCAAGCCGATTGCGGTCGCCGTCACCCGTCGCCGCGCCGGTGATGCTCTGGATCAGCCGCATGTGTGACTTCACGGCCTCGGAGAGATCACGGGAGGGTGTGGCTCCGTCGAGCCTCCGGTACGCCGATGTCGACAGCCGCAGCGCGGCGGCCTGCCCGCTCCCCGGACCGGCCTTGTCGGGCAATGCGGCCAGTACCGGCGTCGCCGCTGTCGCCGCGACGCCGCCGAGGAATCCTCGTCGGTCCACTTCATCATCACCGTTCACATACCCCTGTGGGCGACTGTCCGCGAGCCCCACCAGCGCTGGTGGAATGCTCAGGTGTGCGGACGCCGCTGCCAGGACACGTCCGTGCTGTATGTACGCGCGCCGCGCTTCTCCAGCCGGGAGACGGCCGACTGTGAGAGACCGATCGCCCCGCCGAGTTCCGCTTGGGTCATGCGCCGGTCCTGCCGGACAAGCTCGATGACCTTGCCGTAGTCCCCCGTCCGGGATGCCTCCCGAATCGCTGTCGCCTGCCACTTCACCGGCACACCCCCACGTTACGAGCCCCCACGGCACCGTGCGCCTGCCCGTACCCACTCAGCTCATATTTGTATGCAGGTGCCGCATCTGTGATGGTCCCACAGCGCTGAGTAGTCGTTGACTGGCCATCAGGACAGCAACGAGCCCCGCGCCACGGGCCGTTCTGGACTCGGCGACCGCCCCTTGCCTCTTGGAGGGGACAGCCGCCACATCCCCAGCCGCCCGAGCGTAAGGCCGCGATGACCCGCATGACGGCAAGACGATCAGCACCCACCGTCCCGCAACTGCACGCCCATGGGACCGGGTATCCGGGCTACAGCGTGTCCCTCGCCTGCCTACCCCTCAGCGCGGCCCTGGCACGCCGGTCAGCGCGGACCACGATGAAGTGCTGGGGCCTGTCCGAAGACCTGACGACGGACGCCGAGCTGATCGCTTGCGAGCTGGTCACCAACGCGATCCGGCATTCGGGCCACCGCAACGCGCAGGAACCTGGTCACTGCCGTCTGACGCTGGAGCGCCCGGCCCCGTCCTCGGTCCGGATCGAGGTCTCCGACAGTTCCATGACCCGTCCGGTGAAGCGCGAGCCGGGCGAGGACGAAACCGGTGGCCGCGGACTGGTCCTTGTGGAGGCCCTCGCCGTCGACTGGGGCGTGACCCGCCATCCGGTCGGCAAGACCGTCTGGGCCCTGCTGAGAGCCGAACCGTGAGCGGGTCCCACGCGCACCCGGAACCACCGAGTCGCCCCGGCCCGGCCCTGTGCCGTCCTGGCACTTCGGTCGTGAACAGCGTGCAGGCGCGCGCACGCCGCTGTGGGGCCCGGTCATGACCAGTGGGCGAATCACCCGCCACGGTACCTATTGCCGTGACTCTGGTGACCCGGGCGGGGCGGACGTCATATCCCCCGTCCCGCCCATCGGGCGGGACGGCACGGCATCACTCGACACGACCATCGGAGGACAACACATGACCATCCCGATCCTGTCGCCCTCGCCTTCGCCCGCCACCGACTGGACGGCGCTGCAGAACTTCGCCGCACTGCGCGGGCAGTTCCGGGTCTCCCTGACGCCGCTGTGCAACGAAGCATGCTGGTTCTGCCACAACGAAGGAGACGTACCGCCACCCCACACCCGGCTGCACCGCGAGGACCGCCCGCGCCCCGGAGAGCTGACGGCCGCCGACTACCTCACAGTGCTCCGTGACGTCATCGCCGCCGGACTGAAGCGCGTCTACTTCACCGGTGGTGAGCCACTCCTCTCCCCGCTGGCCAGGCCGGTACTCACGGAACTTCCCGACGCAGGCGCCGATGGTTCCTACACGCTGATCACGAACGGCAGTCTCGTCCGCCGCCATGCGGAGTGGCTGTCCACCACTCGCCTGAACAAGGTAAAGGTCTCCCTGCACTACTTTTCGGACGACAGCCTGTACGAGATCGCGGGCGTGCGGTTCGGCATCAACCAGATCCTCAGCGGCATCGACGCAGCCCGGGACCTGTTCGAACGCGTAGAGCTGAACACGTTGCTTCAGCGCGAGAACGCGCACGAGGTCCTGCCCATCCTCGACTACGCCCTGGAACGACGGCTCCCGGTGCAGTTCATCGAACTGGTGAACACCGACTTCAACGAGGCCCATCGCGACTCCGCCGTCACCGCTGAGGGACTCATCCAGCACCTCCGTACCCTCACCACGGACGAGCGCACCGAGATCGCCGGAGTCGGCCAGGGCCGCCGCGTCTTCCGCGTCGACGGCGTAGAGATCGACATCATCCAGCGGGACCTGGGACGCCATCATGTCGGACAGTGCGGTGCCTGTCCCCTCAAACCGCGATGCGTCGAGGGCTTCTGGTCGCTACGCATGGACCACGCCGGCGGAGTACAGCCGTGCCTCCTGCGTGATGACCTGCGCCTGGACCTCCGGCTTCTCCTCGCCGAACAGGCCAACACCGCTTCGGCGATCGCCCGCCACCTGTCCGCTTTCACCGAGGGCACCTTGTGAGCCCCCTGTACGGCGCCTACACGCCCGGCGCTCCCCTCCGCAGGAACGGCCCGTTCATCGTCCTGGAAGGGATCTCCGGCATCGGGAAATCCACCCTTGCCCGCCTTCTCGCACAGCGCCTGAACGCCAGAACCCTGCACACCGTGCCCGACTTCTACATGCCGTGGGCACCGGTCATGAACGCGAACACGCGCGCCCTGCCACAGTTCGCGTTCTATCTTTCCGGCGTCCTCCACGCCTCCGACATCGTCCGGAACCACCTGGAACGCGGGGCCGTCGTCTCCGACCGCTATGTGTCGTCGGTGCTCGCGTACCACTCTGCCGTCCACGAACTCGACATGGCCCAAGTCGCGGAACTCCTCGTCCCGTTCCGCCCGTACCTACCCGCTCCCGACCGCACGTTCTATCTGCGATGCACAAACCGAACGCTCCACACCCGAATGGCCGGCAAGAAGGACTACAACCAGGACGACCACGACATGATCACGGTCCCCGGACGCCTGGAACGCCTCCGCTCGAACTTCGACAAAGCAGCGGCAGACGACCCCACGGCCGTCATCATCGACACAGACGACCGCACACCCGGTGAACTCGCCGACACCATCACCGCCCACCTGACAGAACTGAGCACATGACCAACACCCCGGATCTACAGGACGCGTCCGTCATCGTCGCCCTCGACGAGGGCGGACGTGTCGCCGTCCTCAGCTCCCGCAACTCCCGGCACGGAGGAATGTTCCTCCCTGGAGGCAGACGGGACCCCGGTGAGCAACCCGAGCAGTGTGCCCGCCGCGAGCTTCGGGAAGAAGCGGGTGTCACCGCCGCGAAGTGGCGTCACCTCGGCACCTACGCCATCACCCTCGGAAGCGCCGCCCGGATGTCCCTCTACCTTGCTGAAGAACTCTCCCTCGGCCCTCAAGAACTCAATGACACTGAAAAAGACTTCAAGCTCACCTGGTGGCCCCTCGCCGACGCCGTCACCGCAGCCGCCGAAGGGCGCTTCCTCCTGCCCGCCGGTCCCCTCGCGCTCCTGCTCGTCAACCGGTTGTTCAAGAACAGCGCTTGACCGCTACTCCCCTGCCGCGAACGGAACTACTAGCGGCATCTTCCGATCGACTGCTGCGATACCCCTCACTCCTCCGCGAAATCCCCCGCGGCGACCCGCAGCGGTCTGAGCATCGCGAAGATCTCGCCGCACTCCTCGGCGTCGTACGCGCCCAGGCCGAAGTCCATCGCCATCAGGTCGCGGGTGGCCGACTCGACGACCTCGCGGCCCTTGTCGGTGATGGTGGCGAGCGTGCCGCGGCCGTCGTTGGGGTTGGGGCGCTTGGCGACCAGGCCGGACCGCACCAGCCGGTCGACGGTGTTCGTCACCGAGGTGGGGTGCACCATGAGCCGCTCGCCGATCTTGGACATCGGCAGCTCGCCCGACTTGGAGAAGGTCAGCAGCACCAGCGCCTCGTACCGCGCGAAGGTCAGCCCGTACGGCTTGACCACCGCGTCCACCTCGGCCAGCAGGATCTGGTGCGCCCGCATGATCGAGGTGATCGCGGCCATGGAGGGGACACTGCCCCAGCGCTGCTTCCAGAGCTCGTCGGCGCGGGCGATGGGATCGAAGGAGAGACTGAGGGGCTTCGGCACGGCACCAGACCTTACCGGCCGGTCACATGCCGGTCAGCCCCGTCTCGCCCTTCGATACCACCGCTCTCACCGCACGACTACGGGGCGAGATGCCGCTCCACCGTCTCCACCTTCGACGTCAGACCGTCCGTCACACCGGGACGGATGTCCGCCTTGAGGACCAGGGAGACGCGCGGTGCCCGTGCCTCGACGGCGGCGACGGCCCGCCGGACGACGTCCATGACCTCGTCCCACTCGCCCTCGACGGACGTGAACATCGCGTCGGTACGGTTCGGCAGGCCCGACTCGCGGACCACCCGGACGGCGTCGGCGACGTACTCCCCCACGTCCTCGCCGACGCCGAGCGGTGTCACCGAGAAGGCGACGATCATGCGTTGACGATCCCTTCCTGGCGGGCGCGCGAGGCGATGACCGCGCTCTCGGCCTCACGCTTGAGCTTGCGCTCGGCGAAGAAGCCCCCGGTCGGCAGGACGGAGAGGACGAAGTAGAGGGCGGCGGTCTTCAGCGGCCACTTGGCGCGGTTCCAGGCGTCCGCCCAGAAGACCACGTACAGCACGAAGAGGACGCCGTGGATCATGCCCATCACCGGCACCGCGTTGAAGTCCGTGGTCCGCTTCAGGACGGAGCAGACGAGCAGCAGGATGAACGAGATCGCCTCGGGGCCCGAGACCAGGCGGAGGCGGCGGAGGGCGGTGGCGGTCTTGAGGTCCACGGGTCACCTTCGGTGGAGAGGGATGGAGAGGGATCGGTACATCGGGCGCGCCGATGAGCGGGCGGTTTGTGAACGCACGCACAAGCGCGCGTCCATTGTGGCAAACCCCCGACGCGCCCGGGTGAGGGGGTCGGGGCCGGGGAGTTCCCCGGGGGTGGGATCGGGGTCGTCTCCGTCCGGGGACCTGTCGGGAGGCCCGGCCTACGACTACCTTCCCATTTGTGGCGATGTTCCGACTTCAAGGCAGCAAGGTACTCGCCGTCGACATGACCGGAGACGCCGTGAAGGCGAAGAACGGCTCGATGGTCGCGTACGACGGGGAGATGACCTTCAAGAAGCTGAGCGGCGGCGGTGAGGGCGTCCGGGGGATGGTGACCCGGCGGATCACCGGTGAGCAGATGACGGTGATGGAGGTGAAGGGGCACGGGACCTGCTGGTTCGCGGACCGGGCGTCGGAGATCAGTCTCGTCGGCCTCCGGGGCGACAAGCTGTACGTCGAGTCGAGCAACTTCCTGGCGGCCGACGCCGGGCTGCGGACCGGCACCAGTTTCACGGGGACGCGCGGCGCCTCGCAGGGCAACGGGCTGTTCACCACGACCGTCGAGGGGCACGGACAGGCGGCGATCATGTCGGACGGCCCGGCGGTCGTGCTGCGGGTCAGCGCGCAGTACCCGCTGACCGTCGACCCCGGGGCGTACGTCGCGCACCAGGGCGACCTGCGACAGTCCTTCCAGTCGGGGGTGACCTTCCGCACGCTGTTCGGCGAGGGCGGCGGGGAGGCCTTCCAGATCCGCTTCGAGGGCGACGGACTGGTGTACGTGCAGCCGAGCGAGCGGAACACGATCGCGGGGGAGGTCTGACGATGGCCTTCCAGGAGATCAACTCCAGGATGGTGCGGGCGACGGTGGCGCCCGGGCAGCGGCTGTTCAGTCAGCGCGGGGCGATGCTCGCGTACCAGGGCGAGGTGTCCTTCACGCCGAACCTCCGGGGCGGCCAGGGCGGCGTCATGTCGATGATCGGCCGCCGGGTGGCGAACGAGGACACGCCGCTGATGACTGTCGAGGGCAGCGGCACGGTGTTCTTCGGGCACGGCGGCCATCACGTGCAGGTGATCAACCTCGCCGGCGACACCCTGTACGTGGAGGCGGACCGCCTGCTCGCCTTCGAGGGCACCCTGGAGCAGGGCACGGTGTTCCTGGGCTCGCAGGGCGGCGTGATGGGCATGGTGCGCGGCCAGGTCAGCGGGCAGGGACTGTTCACGACCTCCCTCAAGGGCCACGGCGCGGTGGCGGTGATGGCCCACGGGGGCGTCTTCGAGGTGCCCATCACCCCCCAGCGGGCCGTGCACGTCGACCCGCAGGCCTACGTCGCCCACCACGGCGACGTCCGCAACAAGCTGTCCACGGCGCTGGGCTGGCGGGACATGGTGGGGCGCGGCTCCGGCGAGGCGTTCCAGCTGGAGCTCAGCGGCAGCGGCACGGTGTACGTCCAGGCCTCGGAGGAGAAGCTGTGAGCACCGTTCACCACGATCCGGTGTCCCTGCCGGCCGACGACAACGTCAATCCGTACACCTTCTGTGTGGAACTCAGGGGCAGCCAGTGGTTCCTGCAGAAGGGAAAGATGATCGCCTACTACGGGTCGATCGAGTTCAACGGGGTCGGGCACGGCCGGCTGGACCGGCTGATGCGCACGTCCTTCCATTCGCCTCTGCACGCGAGTGACTGGGTCGTGGCCGAGGGCTCGGGCAAGATGCTCCTCGCCGACCGGGCCTTCGACGTGAACTCGTACGACCTGGAGGACGGCAACCTGACCATTCGCTCGGGCAACTTGCTCGCTTTTCAGCCAAGTCTCGCCCTCAAGCAGTCGATCGTGCCGGGCTTTCTCACCCTGATCGGGACCGGGAAGTTCGTGGCCGCGTCGAACGGTCCGGTGGTGTTCGTCGAACCCCCGATCCGGGTCGACCCGCAGGCCCTGGTCGGCTGGGCCGACTGTCCGTCGCCCTGCCACCACTACGACCACGGGTACATGACCGGCCTGCTGGGCGGTCTACGTGCGATGACGGGGCTCGGCGGGGCCTCCGGGGAGGAGCACCAGTTCGAGTTCGTGGGAGCGGGGACGGTACTGCTGCAGTCCAGTGAGGCGCTGATGGCGGAGCAGGCCCCGGGGGCGGCCCCGCAGCAGGCGGGGGTGCCCGGCGGCGGGGCGTCCGGCACTCCGGGCGGGCGGCAGGGGGTACCGGGACTTCCCGGACAGCTGGGGGACCTCCAGCGCCGCTTCGGGCTGTGAGCGGTAACCTGCGGAGTGTGACGTCGAACGCGTGCGCACCGTCACCGTCACGGAGAAGCCCTCACTAGTTCGCCTTTCAACTTTTTAGGTAGACTTCATTCATGGAGACCGAGACGGCCACCCGCTGGCTGACCGATACGGAGCAGTGTGCTTGGCGCACCCACCTGGAGGTCAACAGGCTGTTGACGCACCAGCTCGAGAAGGACCTGCAGCCGTTCGGCCTGACGATGAACGACTACGAGATCCTGGTGAACCTCTCCGAGTCGGAGGGCGACAGGATGCGGATGAGCGACCTGGCCACGGCCACGATGCAGTCCAAGAGCCGCCTCTCCCACCAGATCACGCGCATGGAGAACGCGGACCTGGTCCGGCGGGAGAACTGCGAGTCCGACCGCCGCGGGCTCTACGCCGTGCTCACCGAGCACGGCCTGCAGACGATGCGGAAGGTCGCGCCGCACCACGTGGCGTCCGTGCGCAGGCACTTCATCGACCTGCTGGCCCCCGAGGCCCTGACGGAGCTCGACAAGGCGCTCAAGCCCATCGCGGAGCACCTGCGCGGGCAGCGCGGACGTTCCTGACGGCGCTCTCGACGGCGGCCTCACCAGGCACCGGGCAGGCGGAGCTCGAACAGGGCACCGCCTGCCGGCGCGTCGTGGACCGTGAGGGTGCCGCCGTGCCGCAGCGCGACGTCGCGGGCGATGGCCAGGCCCAGCCCGGCGCCGCCGTCGTCGCGGCTGCGGGCGGCGTCGAGCCGTACGAAGCGTTCGAAGATCCGCTCCCGGTCGGCCGCCGGCACACCCTCGCCGTCGTCGGCCACCGCGACCACTGCCGCCTCACCGTCCCGTCGTACGGACACCTCCACCGCCGAGCGGGCGTGCCGCTGCGCGTTGTCCAGCAGGTTGGCCAGCACCCGTCCCAGCTGCCCCCGTGATCCGGCCACGGTGACCTCACCCCCGGCCCGCACGCTCACTCCGGACCGGCCCGCGGTCTCCTCCCGCGCGAGCGCGGCGAGGTCGAAGCGGGCGTCGGCGGGCCTCTCCCCCGCGTCCAGCCTGGCCAGCAGCAGCAGGTCGGCGGCGAGCCGCTGCAGCCGTACGGTGTCCTCCACCGCGCCGTCGAGGTCCAGCAGCTCCGGGTGGGCGGCGGCCACCTCCAGCTGGGTGCGCAGGGAGGCGATCGGGCTGCGCAGTTCGTGCGAGGCGTCGGCGACGAACCGCCGCTGCCGCTCCACCGAGGCCTCCAGGGCGGCCAGCGTCTCGTTGGTCGTCGAGGCGAGCCGGGCGACCTCGTCGTGGGTGCCCGGCACCGGGACGCGGCGCGCGAGGTCCTCGCTGGCGGTGATCGCGGCCATCTCGCGCCGGATGCCCTCCACCGGGCGCAGCGCACGCCGGGTGACCAGCCAGGTCACCCACGCGACGACCGCGAGCAGCACGGGGAAGCCGATCAGCATCACGGTCAGCGCGGTGTCCACGGCGCCGTGTTCGGCGGACAGCGGGGCACCGGCCCAGACGGTGAGCCGGCCCCGGTCCCGGGTCTCGACGGGTACCGCGGCGAAGCGGTAGTCCTGCGTGTCGCCGTCGACGGTCGCCGATCCGTCGCCGGTGGTGGCCCGCTCACCGATCTCGCCGGGTTCGAGTGACTCGCCGGAGGCGTCATCGTCGTCGTCCGCGTCGTCGTCCTCCCCGTCCCGGGGAGCGGCCTGCTGCGGCTTCACCGCGGCGACGCCGGTGCCGCTGATCCGCTCCAGGTCCTCACTGGCGGCGACCAGCCTGCCGTGACCGTCGACGACCTGCACCGGCCGGTCGTCCACGTCCAGCGACAGCTCGCCGTACGCCGTCCCGACGGCCAGCTCGGCGGCGACCTCCCGCGCGGAACGCTCCGCCTGCGTACCGGCCTCGCCGAGCAGGTTGGAGCGCAGGGACAGCAGGACGGCGGCGCCGGCCGCGACGAGGGCGACGGCCACGACGAGGGTGGCGCCCAGCGTGGCCCGGGCGCGGACCGACCCGAAGAGCCGGCTCATCGTCCGCCCTCCAGCCGGTAGCCGGCGCCGCGCACGGTCCCGATGAGGCCGGCGCGCAGCTTGCGCCTGAGGGCGCTGACGTAGACCTCGACGATGTTGGGGTCGCCTGCGTAGGCGAAGTCCCAGACGTGCTCCAGGATCTCCGCCTTGGAGACGACCTGGCCGGCGCGCACCACCAGCTGCTCCAGGACCGCGAACTCCTTCGCGGTCAGCGTGACCTCGGCCTCGCCCAGGAAGACCCGGTGCGCGGCGGTGTCGACCTTCAGGTCGCCGTGGACGTGCACGGGCGAGGCCCCGGCCGCCTGGGCGCGTCGCCGCAGCAGGGCCTTCACGCGGGCGACGAGGACGACGTACGAGAAGGGCTTGGTGAGGTAGTCGTCCGCGCCCGTGTCCAGGCCCTCCGCCTCGTCGTACTCGCCGTCCTTGGCGGTCAGCATCAGGATCGGCACGTCGTGCCCGGCGGCGCGCAGGGCGGCGCAGACCCGGTAGCCGTTGAGGCCGGGGAGCATGATGTCGAGGACGACGAGGTCGTACGTGCCCTCACCGGCCCGGTGCAGGCCCTCCCGGCCGTCGTGGACGACGTCCACGGCGTGGCCCTCGGCGGTGAGGCCCTTGGCCAGCGAGAGGGCGAGCCGCTTCTCGTCCTCCACGATCAGGATGCGGGAGGGGCGGCGCGCGGCGCCTCCGGCGGGGTGGTGGTGGGCGACGGGTGGGCGCATGCGTCAAGAGTCCCAGAGCGAGGCTGAAGATCCCTTCAGGTGGCTTCAGCCTGGCCTCAGCGTCGGTCCGCGACAGTGAAGGCGTCGATGTCGAAGCGATGGAGATTGACTCGGAGGACAAGGCATGAAGCGCAACATCGTGATCGCCGCCGTGACCGCCGCCGCACTGATCGGAGGCGGTACGGCGACGGCCCTGGCGACCACGGGGGACGACGACCCCGGTACGACGCGTCAGACGGACGTCCGCGACGCCTCGGAGGCCGACGTCGACGGCGGCGGCGTCACCCGCGTGTCCTCCGCGAAGGTGACGGTGGCCGACGCCGTCGCCTCCGCCCTGCGGGAGGCACCCGGCGCCGCGGTCTCCGCCGAACTGGACGACTTTGACCGCGACGACGGCGACGACGGCGACGGCGACGAGAGCGCGGCCTGGGAGGTCGACGTCCTCGCCGGTGACGGCACGTGGCACAGCGTGCGCGTCGACCCGGCCACCGGCGAGGTCCTCGGCTCCCACACGGAGAAGGACGAGGACGACACGGCCGAGGCGCGGGCCGCCCTCAAGGGCACGTCCGTCAGCGCGGCCGAGGCGGCGCGGGCCGCGGCCGGCAAGGGCACGGTGACCTCCGTGGAGCTGGACGACGGCGATGACGGCGACAAGGCGGCCTGGGAGGTCGAGACCCGGTCCTCCGGCGACGCGGAGCAGGACTGGCGGGTCGACCTGAAGACCGGCAAGGTCACGGCCGACCGCTCGTCCGACTCGGACTCGGGCTCGGACGGCTCGGGCTCGGACGACTCCCGCCCGGACGACGACTGAGCAGCCCGGGCCGCTCCCCGGTTGCACCGCGGCGGCGCCCCGGCACCAGCGCCGCCGCCACGGCGACCGCGCCGCAGAGCGCGAAGCACACCGGCAGCGGCAGCCGTTCCACCAGCAGGCCCACCGCGGCGGCACCGGCGGACATGCCGGCGTTCACGGCCGTGTTGCACCAGGCGCCGGCCCGGGTGCGGAAGCCGGGCTCGGCGCTCTCGTCGGCGATCAGGTAGGCCGTCGTCAGCGCCGGTGCCACGAACAGCCCCGCGCAGGTGACGGCCGCGACCAGCATGCCGACGCCGGGGGCGAGGCCCGCGGCGGCCAGGCACAGTCCCAGGCCGGCCGCGAGGAACGGCAGCCGGGCACGGGCGGACGACCTCCAGGTGACGGCGCCGTTCAGCAGGCCGCCGACCGCGCTGCCCGCCGACAGCGCCGCGAGCACCCAGGCGACGGTGCCGTCCCCGTGGCCGTGCTGCCCGGCGAAGGCGACGGCGAGGAGGTCGACGGCGCTCACCGAGACGCCGACACCCGCCGCGACGACCACGGGTTGCAGCAGGGCCCGCCCCTGTCCCGTTCCGGCCCGTCCGGCCGCCGGGGTGCCGTCCTTCGCCCGCCCCGCCGGACGCAGCGCGCCCGCCGCCGGTGACGTGGCGAAGACGAGGGTGCCCACCGCGACCAGCAGCGCGCTGAGTGCGACGCCGACAGCCGGTGGAGCGACGCCGACCACCACGCCGACCAGGAGCGGGCCGGAGACGAAGAGCAGTTCCTCGGCGACGCCGTCCAGGCTGTAGGCGCGCTGCACCATGGCCCGGTCGGGCAGCAGTTCGGCCCACACGGCGCGCATCGTGGGGCCGAGCGGCGGCGTGCAGGCGCCGGCCAGCGCGGCGGTCCCGGCGAGGACGGCCGGGTGCGCGCCCGGTCGCCAGCAGGCCGCCGCGAGCGCGCCGAGCAGGGTGGCGTACAGCAGGGCCATGGGGAGCAGGGCCCGGCGTGGGCCGTGCCGGTCGACCAGGGCGGCGCGGTAGGGGGACAGGAAGACGCTGGTGGCCCCGAAGAGCGCCATGAGGGTGCCGGCCATGGCGTACGACCCGGTGGACCGGGTCAGGGAGAGCATCAGGGCGAGGGAGACCGTGCCGTACGACAACCGGCCGACGAGGGCGGCCGTGAAGGCGCGGAGGGCATGGGGGGCGCGGAGGACGGCGGCGTAGGAGGGCCGCGGAGAGGGCGTGGACACGCGAGTGGTTCCTCAGGAAGGAGGCGAAAGGGGGACGCCGAAGCGCGCGACGGCCGGGTACGGCGGTCGCGTGCGGGGCGGGTCCTAGGCCAAGAGGAGGAACACGCGGGTGAAGGTACCAGCAAGTCCGTGAAGCCGCGACGGGTTTTTCGCGGGCGGGTTCGCGGGCACGGGCAGAGGTCAGCCGCGACGCGTGTGCCGCGCCCACAGACGCACGCCGGTGCCGGCCGCGACGCACCGGTCGCGGCCGCGGACGCAGGCCGAAGTCAGCCGCGACGCGTACATCGCACCCACAGACGCACGCCGGCGCCGGCCGCGAGGGCGTGGCGCGGACACGGACGCACGCCGGCGCCGGCCGCGAAGGTTGGCGCAGACACGGACGCCCGCCGGCGCCGGCCGCCCCGCGTCGTCGCGTGCGGCGGACGCGGACCCACCCCCGGCCGCCGCACGTCCTTCCCCGGACCCGGGCCAGGGCGCGGACCCGCCCAGCCACCCCGCGCCTCTCGCAGGCGCAGGCCGGTGTCAGCCGCTGGTCAGTCCCGTCACCAGTTCGTCCGCCGCGCGGTACGGGTCCAGGTCGCCCGCCACGATCCGTTCCGCCAGCGCGCCCAGGCGGCGGTCACCGTGGAGGTCGCCGATGCGTTCGCGCAGGGTGGTGACGGCGATGGTCTCGACCTCGCGGGCGGCGCGGGCCCGGCGGCGTTCGGCCAGGACGTCCCGCTCCTCCATCCACGCGCGGTGCTTCTCCAGGGCCTCGACGACCTCGTCGACGCCCTCGCCGCGCGCGGCGACCGTCTTGACGATGGGCGGGCGCCAGTCGCCGGGAGCGCGGGCCTCGCCGAGGCCGAGCATGTGGTTCAGCTCGCGTGCGGTCGCGTCGGCGCCGTCCCGGTCGGCCTTGTTGACGACGTAGACGTCGCCGATCTCCAGGATCCCGGCCTTGGCCGCCTGGATGCCGTCGCCCATGCCCGGGGCGAGGAGGACGACGGAGGTGTCGGCCTGGGAGGCGATCTCGACCTCCGACTGCCCCACCCCCACCGTCTCGACGAGGATCACGTCGCAGCCGGCCGCGTCCAGCACCCGGATGGCCTGCGGCGCGGCCCAGGCGAGGCCGCCGAGGTGGCCGCGGGTCGCCATCGAGCGGATGTAGACGCCGGGGTCGGAGGCGTGCTCCGACATGCGGACGCGGTCGCCGAGCAGGGCACCGCCGGAGAAGGGGGACGAGGGGTCGACGGCGAGCACACCGACCCGCTTGCCCTGCTTGCGGTACGCCGTCACCAGAGCCGAGGTGGACGTCGACTTGCCGACCCCCGGCGAGCCGGTCAGACCGACCACGTACGCCCCGCCGGTCAGCGGCGCAAGGGCCGCCATGACCTCCCTGAGCTGCGGGGACGCCCCCTCCACCAGGGAGATCAGCCGGGCCACGGCCCGCGGCCGGCCTTCTCTGGCCTGGGCGACCAGCGAGGAGACGTCCTGCATCACAGCTCCGTTCAGCTCCGTTCGGCGTTCAGGTTCATTCGGGTGCGTCCGGGGTCGCCCGGTGAGACGGCGTACCGCGCACTCAGGCCTTGGGTACCCGCACGATCAACGCGTCACCCTGGCCGCCACCGCCGCACAGCGCCGCCGCGCCGACCCCGCCGCCGCGCCGCTTCAGCTCCAGCGCCAGGTGGAGTACGAGCCGGGCGCCGGACATGCCGATCGGGTGACCCAGGGCGATCGCGCCGCCGTTGACGTTCACCTTTTCGGTGGAAACGCCGAGGTCGTTCATTGACTGCACCGCGACGGCGGCGAACGCCTCGTTGATCTCGATCAGATCCAGGTCGCCCACCTCCAGCCCCTCCTTCTTCAGAGCGTGCCGGATGGCGTTCGACGGCTGCGACTGCAAAGAGTTGTCCGGACCGGCCACGTTGCCGTGCGCGCCGATCTCCGCGATCCACTCCAGGCCCAGCTCCTGCGCCTTGGCCTTGCTCATGACGACCACGGCCGCCGCGCCGTCGGAGATCTGCGAGGAGGAGCCCGCGGTGATCGTGCCGTCCTTGGAGAAGGCCGGCCGGAGCTTGCCGAGCGACTCGGTGGTGGTGTCGCCGCGGATGCCCTCGTCCTTGCTGAACAGCACCGGGTCGCCCTTGCGCTGCGGGATCTCGACCGGGGTGATCTCGGCCTCGAAGACGCCGTTCTTCTGGGCGGCCGCGGCTCGCTGGTGGGACAGGGCGGCGATCTCGTCCTGGGCCTCGCGCGCGATGCCGAGGCGGGTGTTGTGCTTCTCCGTGGACTCGCCCATGGCGATGCCCTCGAAGGAGTCGGTCAGACCGTCGTACGCCATGGCGTCGATCATCTGGACCGCGCCGTACTTGAAGCCCTCACGGGACTTCGGCAGCAGGTGCGGGGCGTTGGTCATGGACTCCTGGCCGCCCGCGACGATCACGTCGAATTCGCCCGCGCGAATCAGCTGGTCGGCGAGCGCGATGGCGTCGAGGCCGGAGAGGCACACCTTGTTGACCGTGAGCGCCGGGACGCTCATGGGGATGCCCGCCTTGACCGCGGCCTGACGGGCGGGGATCTGTCCGGCGCCGGCCTGGAGCACCTGCCCCATGATCACGTACTGGACCTGGTCGCCGCCGATCCCCGCACGGTCGAGGGCGGCCTTGATCGCGAAGCCGCCGAGGTCGGCTCCGGAGAAGGACTTCAGCGAACCGAGCAACCGCCCCATCGGGGTACGCGCACCCGCGACGATGACGGAGGTCGTGCCGTTCGTTGCAGAAGACATGAGCTGCGATCCCCTTTTCCGGCCCGCACAGGCCCAGGAGTGAACGAGGGTTTACTTGAATGTACTGAGCGGTATCCCGCCCGTCACCCGGCGGTCGGTGTGATCGCGCGCACGTTGCGTAACCACCTCCGGAGCGCTGCACTGAATCCATGCTGACGCGAATCGACCACATCGGAATCGCCTGCCGCGACCTCGACACGACCGTCGAGTTCTACCGTGCCACCTACGGCTTCGAGGTGTTCCA
Source organism: Streptomyces sp. AC627_RSS907 (assembly GCF_019049165.1). Classification (NCBI taxonomy): domain Bacteria; kingdom Bacillati; phylum Actinomycetota; class Actinomycetes; order Kitasatosporales; family Streptomycetaceae; genus Streptomyces; species Streptomyces sp. AC627_RSS907. Next base: position 50,393 of record NZ_JAGMUE010000010.1, on the reverse strand, counting down.
CACCGAGGTCAACGAGGAGCAGGGGGTGCGCGAGGCCATGCTCAAGATCAACGAGACGTCCGACGGCGGCGCCACCTACCTGCAGCTGCTCGAACCGACCCGCGAGGACTCCGCGGTCGGGAAGTGGCTGGCGAAGAACGGCGAGGGCGTCCACCACATCGCGTTCGGTACGCCGGACGTGGACGCGGACGCCGCGGACGTCCGCGGCAAGGGCGTACGGGTTCTGTACGACGAGCCCCGGCGCGGTTCCATGGGGTCGCGGATCACCTTCCTGCACCCCAAGGACTGCCATGGCGTACTGACAGAACTGGTCACTTCGGCGGCCGTTGGGACACCTGAGCACTGACCCTCGTACATAGGGGCCGGTAGGGTTGGGTGCGGTCGCCGCTCAGTCCAGGGTGACCCGGTCCTGTCGTCGGTGACGTCGGGATCGCCGGGGTCGTGTTTCGGGGGGCGGGCGACGGGGCAGCAGCCCAGGCTCCGCCGTTGATCTGACACCATTCCCCGGGGGCACCGTTCGGCCGACGGACGGAGCCCGTTCTAAGGGATTTGCGACCAGGGGACGGATGGGACCGCGCAGTGCGGGGCTACGAGAGCCAGGAGCGAGAGCCGGCGGCTGACGTCGACCACCTCTCTCGGTTCGAGGCCGAGATGAAGCGGCTGAGGACCGAGCGGGAAAAGGCGATCCAGCACGCCGAGGACCTCGGCTACCAGGTCGAGGTGCTGCGCGCCAAGTTGCACGAGGCGCGGCGCACCATCATGTCCCGGCCCGCCTTCGACGGCGGCGACATCGGGTACCAGGCCGAACAGCTGCTGCGCAACGCGCAGACGCAGGCCGACCAGCTGCGCGCGGACGCCGAGCGGGAGCTGAGCCAGGCCCGGGCGCAGACCCAGCGCATCCTCCAGGAGCATGCCGAGCAGGCCGCCCGGCTCCAGGCGGAGCTGCACCAGGAGGCGGTGTCCCGGCGCCAGCAGCTGGACCAGGAGCTGGCCGAGCGCCGGCGGACCGTCGAGTCGCACGTCAACGAGAACGTGGCCTGGGCGGAGCAGCTGCGTGCCCGGACCGAGCAGCAGGCCCGCCGGCTCCTCGACGAGTCCCGCGCCGAGGCCGAGCAGGCCATGGCCGCCGCCCGCGCCGAGGCCGAGCGGCTGACCTCCGAGGCCCGGCAGCGGCTGCAGAGCGACGCCGAGAGCGCCCGCGCCGAGGCCGAGCAGATCCTGCGCCGGGCCCGCGCCGACGCCGAGCGGCTGCTGAACGCCGCCTCCACGCAGGCGCAGGAGGCCACCGACCACGCGGAGCAGCTGCGCAGCTCCACGGCGACGGAGTCGGAGTCCGCCCGCCGTCAGGCCCAGGAGCTGAGCCGGGCCGCCGAGCAGCGCATGTCCGAGGCCGAGGAGGCGCTGCGCAAGGCGCAGACCGAGGCCGAGAAGCTGGTCGCCGAGGCCAAGGAGTCCGCGGCCAAGGCCCTGGCGAGCGCCGAGTCGGCCAACGAGCAGCGCACGCGCACCGCCAAGGAGCAGGTCGCCCGGCTGGTCAGCGAGGCCACGAAGGACGCCGAGTCGACGAGGTCCGAGGCCGAGCAGCTGGTCGCGGACGCCCGCGCCGAGGCCGAGAAGATCGTCGCCGAGGCCGTCGAGAAGGCCCGTGCGCTCACCGCCGAGGAGTCGGCCACCCAGCTGTCCAAGGCGGCCAAGACCGCCGAGGACGTGCTGAACAAGGCGTCGGAGGAGGCCAAGCGGACCCGGAAGGCCGCCGCCGAGGAGGCCGAGCGGATCCGCACCGAGGCCGAGGCCGAGGCGGACCGGCTGCGCGGCGAGGCGCACGACATCGCCGAGCAGCTCAAGGGCGCGGCGAAGGACGACACCAAGGAGTACCGCGCCAAGACGGTCGAGCTCCAGGAGGAGGCGCGCCGGCTGCGTGGCGAGGCCGAGCAGCTGCGCGCCGAAGCGGTCGCCGAGGGCGAGAAGATCCGCGCGGAGGCCCGCAAGGAGGCCGTGGCGCAGATCGAGGAGGCGGCGAAGACCGCCGAGGAGCTGCTCGCCAAGGCCAAGGCGGACGCGGACGAGCTCAGGCAGACCGCGACGGCGGACAGCGAGAAGGTCCGCACCGAGGCCATCGAGCGGGCGACGACCCTGCGCCGGCAGGCCGAGGAGACCCTGGAGCGCACCCGCGCCGAGGCCGAGCGGCACCGCGCGGAGGCCGCCGAGCGCGCCGAGGAGCTCCAGGCGGACGCCGAGCGCGCCGCCCGCGAGCTGCGCGAGGAGACCGAGCGTGCCGTCGAGGCCCGTCGCACGGAGGCCGCCGAGGAGCTGACGCGGCTGCACACCGAGGCCGAGGAGCGCCGCACCGCCGCCGAGGAGGCGCTGACCGAGGCCCGTGAGGAGGGCGCGCGGATCCGCCGCGAGGCCGCCGAGGAGAGCGAGCGGCTGCGCACCGAGGCCGCGGAGCGGATCCGTACGCTCCAGCAGCAGGCCGAGACGGAGGCCGAGCGGCTGCGCACCGAGGCCGCCGCGGACGCCTCCGCCTCCCGCGCGGAGGGCGAGGCCGTCGCCGTACGGCTGCGCACGGAGGCCGCCAGTGAGGCCGAGCGGCTGAAGTCGGAGGCGCAGGAGAGCGCCGACCGGGTGCGGGCGGAGGCGCAGGCCGCCGCCGAGCGCATCGCCACCGAGGCGTCCGAGACGCTGGCCGCCGCCCAGGAGGAGGCCGCCCGGCGTCGCCGCGAGGCCGAGGAACTGCTCGGTTCCGCGCGGCAGGAGGCCGACCAGGAGCGCGAGCGGGCCCGCGAGCAGAGCGAGGAACTGCTGGCCTCGGCGCGCACCCGCGTGGAGGAGGCGCAGGCCGAGGCGACCCGGCTGGTCGAGGAGGCCGACCGGCGCGCGACCGAGATGGTGTCGGCCGCCGAGCAGCACGCGCAGCAGGTGCGGGACTCGGTCGCCGGGCTGCACGAGCAGGCCCAGGAGGAGATCACCGGGCTGCGCAGCGCCGCCGAGCACGCGGCGGAGCGCACCCGGCGCGAGGCCGAGGAGGAGGCGGACCGCGTCCGCTCCGACGCCTACGCGGAGCGCGAGCGGGCGAGCGAGGACGCCGGCCGGCTGCGCCGCGAGGCGCAGGAGGAGGCGGAGGCCGCCAAGGCGCTGGCCGAGCGGACGATGTCCGAGGCGATGTCGGAGGCCGAGCGGATCCGGTCGGACGTCGCCGAGCACGCCCAGCGGGTGCGCACGGAGGCGTCGGACACCATCGCGGAGGCCGAGCAGGCGGCGGCGCGTACCCGGGCGGACGCCCGCGAGGACGCCAACCGCATCCGGTCCGACGCGGCGACGCAGGCGGACACCCTGATCACCGAGGCGCGTTCCGAGGCGGAGCGGCTCACCACCGAGACGGCGGCCGAGACCGACCGGATCCGGACGGAGACGGTCGCCCGGGCGGAGCGCGTCCGCGGCGAGGCGGCGGACGAGGCCGAGCGGGTACGGACGACGGCGCGCGAGGAGGCGGAGCGGCTCACCGCGGAGACGGTCGCCGAGGCCGAGCGGGTCCGGGCCGAGGTGGCCGCCCAGGCCGAGCAGATGCTCTCGGAGGCCGCCGCCGAGGCGGAGCGGCTGCGTGCCGAGGCCGCCGAGGCGGTCGGCTCCGCGCAGCAGCACGCCGAGCGGACGCGCACCGAGGCCGAGCGCGTGCGGGAGGAGGCCGCCGCGGCGGCCGAGCGGGTCACCGCGGCCGCGCGCGAGGAGGCCGAGCGCACCCTCGACGAGGCGCGCAAGGACGCCAACAAGAGGCGTTCGGAGGCCGCCGAGCAGGTCGACACGCTCATCACCGAGACCGCGGCCGAGGCCGACAAGCTGCTCACCGAGGCCCAGCAGCAGGCTCAGAAGACCACGGCGGACGCCGAGTCGCAGGCCGACACGATGGTGGGCGCGGCCCGTGCCGAGGCCGAGCGGATCGTGTCGGAAGCGACGGTCGAGGGCAACCTGCGGGTGGAGAAGGCCCGTACGGACGCGGACGAGCTGCTGGTCGGCGCGCGCCGGGACGCGACCGCCGTCAGGGAGCGCGCGGAGGAGCTGCGCGAGCGGCTCACCCGGGAGATCGAGGAGCTGCACGAGCGGGCCCGACGCGAGGCCGCCGAGACGATGAAGTCGGCCGGTGACCGCTGCGACGCGCTGATCAAGGCCGCCGAGGAGCAGCTCGCCAAGGCGGAGGCGAAGGCCAAGGAGCTGGTGTCGGAGGCCAATTCGGAGGCCGGCAAGGTACGCATCGCCGCCGTCAAGAAGGCGGAGGGGCTGCTGAAGGAGGCCGAGCAGAAGAAGGCCACGCTGGTCCGGGAGGCCGAGGAGCTCAAGGCCGAGGCGGTCCGGGAGGCCCGGCGCACGGTCGACGAGGGCAAGCGCGAGCTGGAGATCCTGATGCGGCGCCGCGAGGACATCAACGCCGAGATCTCCCGGGTGCAGGACGTGCTGGAGGCGTTGGAGTCCTTCGAGGCGCCGGCCGGGGGCAAGGACAACGGGGTCAAGGCGGGAGCCACGGTGGGCGCCCCACGTTCGGGTGGCAAGTCGTCGGACGGCTAGCGCCCGGGACGGATTCGGTGTCTGCTGGAGATCTTTGGCCGAGTTCCGTCCAGGCCCTTGGCCTGAACTTTGGCAAGCCGTCCGAGGGTCAGCCACTCAAAAGAGGTGTCATTCTCCGTATCAAACGTGCATCCGCTCGATGACGCACCGCGTTGGCGCCTAGGATTCCCTCTATCACCTCACCCGGTCTCTTTCGACAGGAACCCCATGAGCGACACTTCCCCCTACGGCTTCGAGCTTGTGCGGCGTGGGTACGACCGCGCTCAGGTGGACGAACGCATCTCCAAGCTCGTCTCCGACCGTGACAGTGCTCTCGCCCGCATCACCGCTCTGGAAAAGCGCATCGAGGAGCTCCACCTCGAGACCCAGAACGCGCAGGCCCAGGTCAACGACGCCGAGCCGTCGTACGCCGGTCTCGGTGCCCGGGTCGAGAAGATCCTGCGTCTCGCCGAGGAAGAGGCCAAGGACCTGCGCGAGGAGGCCCGGCGCGCGGCCGAGCAGCACCGCGAGCTCGCCGAGTCGGCGGCCCAGCAGGTGCGCAACGACGCCGAGTCGTACGCCGCGGAGCGCAAGGCCAAGGCCGAGGACGAGGGCGTCCGGATCGTCGAGAAGGCCAAGAGCGACGCCTCGCAGCTGCGTTCGGAGGCGCAGAAGGACGCGCAGTCCAAGCGCGAGGAGGCGGACGCCCTCTTCGAGGAGACCCGCGCCAAGGCAGCGCAGGCCGCCGCCGACTTCGAGACGAACCTCGCCAAGCGCCGTGAGCAGTCCGAGCGCGACCTGGCGTCCCGTCAGGCCAAGGCCGAGAAGCGCCTCGCGGAGATCGAGCACCGTGCGGAGCAGCTGCGCCTGGAGGCGGAGAAGCTGCGCACCGACGCCGAGCGCCGGGCCCGTCAGACCGTGGAGACGGCGCAGCGCCAGGCCGAGGACATCGTGGCCGACGCCAACGCCAAGGCGGACCGGATCCGTTCGGAATCCGAGCGCGAGCTCGCCGCCCTCACCAACCGCCGCGACTCCATCAACGCGCAGCTCACCAACGTGCGCGAGATGCTGGCGACCCTCACGGGCGCCGCGGTGGCCGCCACCGGTGCGCCGGCCGAGGACGAGCCGGTCTCCCGCGGGGTCCCCGCCCAGCAGACCCGCTGACGCGGGGCGTACGCCGGCCGGCCCGCACGGACGGGGACGAGGCCTTCTGTCACTGGGGTGGCAGTGGGCCTCGTCCCGTTCTAGCGTGGGCGGCATGATCGAGCTCGAGGGGCTGACCAAGCGGTACGGCGAGAAGGTGGCGGTCAACAATCTCTCCTTCACCGTCAGACCCGGGATCATCACGGGCTTCCTCGGGCCCAACGGCGCGGGCAAGTCGACCACCATGCGGATGGTGCTGGGCCTGGACCGGCCCAGCGCCGGGGACGTACGGATCGACGGCAAGCACTACGACCAGCTCAAGGACCCGCTGACGTACATCGGCGCCCTGCTGGACGCCAAGGCCGTGCACGGCGGGCGCAGCGCGTACAACCATCTGCTCTGTCTGGCGCAGGCCAACGGGATCCCGTCCAGGCGGGTCCACGAGGTGCTGGACACCGTGGGTCTGACGGCGGTCGCGAAGAAGAAGGCCAAGGGCTTCTCCCTCGGCATGGGCCAGCGGCTCGGCATCGCCGGCGCGCTGCTCGGCGACCCGCGGATCCTGATGTTCGACGAGCCGGTCAACGGTCTCGACCCCGAGGGCATCCACTGGATCCGCAACCTGATGAAGTCACTGGCCGCGCAGGGCCGTACGGTCTTCGTCTCCTCCCATCTGATGAGCGAGATGGCGCTGACGGCGGATCACCTGGTGGTCATCGGCCAGGGCAGGCTGCTGGCGGACACGTCGATGGCCGAGTTCATCGCGGAGAACTCGCGCGCTTACGTCCGGATCCGCACCCCGCAGCGCGAGCGGCTGCTCGACGTGCTGAGCGGCGCGGGGATCGCGTTCGTCCAGCCCGGCACCGAGGTCCTCGAGGTGGACGGCGACAAGGCCGAGGCCGTCGGTGAGCTGGCGGCACGGCACCAGATCGTGCTGCACGAGCTGAGTCCGCAGCGGGCCTCGCTGGAGGAGGCGTTCATGCAGCTGACCGCGGAGTCGGTGGAGTACCACGCGCACGACGGACAGCCCGCCGGGCCGCTGCCTCAGCAGCAGCAACCGCAGCCGCACCAGCCGCCGCAGCAGCAGTGGGGCAGCGACTGGAGGAAGGGATGAGCATGACGGCGGCACAGGTCGTCCGGTCCGAGTGGACCAAGATCCGGTCGGTCGCGTCCACCGTGTGGACGCTGTCCCTCGCCGTGGTCGTCACCATCGCCCTCGGCATGCTGATCTCGGCCCTGTCGAAGAGCGAGTTCGACAACATGAGCGAGCGGGACCGGCTCACCTTCGACCCGACCTTCGTCAGCTTCGCCGGGACGAGCCTCGGTCAGCTCGCGATGATCGTGTTCGGGGTCCTGGTGGTGGCGAACGAGTACAGCTCCGGCATGATCCGCACCTCCCTGGCCGCCGTGCCGCAGCGCGGCACCTTCCTGTTCAGCAAGATCGCGGTGGCCACGGCGCTCTCCCTGGTCGTGAGCATGGTCACCAGCTTCGCCACCTTCTTCCTCGGCCAGGCGATGCTCGGCGGCCTCAAGGCGTCGATCGGTGATCCGGGCGTGCTGCGCGCGGTCATCGGCGGCGGCCTCTACATGACCCTCATCGCGATGTTCTCGATGGGCGTCGCCGCGATGCTGCGCTCGCCGATGCTGTCGCTGGGCATCCTGATGCCGTTCTTCTTCCTGATCTCCAACATCCTGGGCAACGTCCCGGCGACGGAGAAGGTCGGCCGGTTCCTGCCCGACCAGGCCGGCAGCAAGATCATGCAGGTGGTCACGCCGATCGACGACGACGTCCCGTACGGCCCGTGGGGCGGCCTCGGGATCATGGCGCTGTGGGTGATCGCGGCGCTCGTCGGCGGCTACGCGGTGCTCAAGCGGCGGGACGCCTGAGGACCGGGGGCCGCCCGAAGACCGGGCGGGGACGGGAAGGGCCCGGACCGCGGACGGGAAGGCCCCGGACCGCGGACGGATGTGCACGCGCTTGAACGGAACCGTCAGCACCTGGATATCCTCCTAACCCTTACGGGGGCGTGTGCCCTGCTGTCCTGATCCTTTCGATGGGTGCGGAGCATGATCGAGGCTGTCGGCCTGACCAAGCGCTACGGCGACAAGACCGCTGTGTACAACCTGTCCTTCCGGGTGCGGCCCGGTGCCGTCACCGGCTTCCTGGGGCCCAACGGTTCGGGCAAGTCGACCACGATGCGCATGATCCTCGGCCTGGACAACCCCACCGCCGGACATGTGACGATCGGCGGCCACCCGTACCGCAAGCTGCCCAACGCCCCTCGCCAGGTCGGCGCGCTGCTCGACGCCAAGGCGGTGCACGGCGGCCGGTCGGCCCGCAACCACCTGCTGAGCCTGGCCCAGCTCTCGGGCATCCCGGCCCGGCGCGTGGACGAGGTGCTCGGTGTGGTCGGCCTCCAGGACGTGGCCAAGCGGCGCTCCAAGGGCTTCTCCCTGGGCATGGGCCAGCGGCTGGGCATCGCCGCGGCCCTCCTCGGCGACCCGCAGGTGCTGCTGTTCGACGAGCCGGTCAACGGCCTCGACCCCGAGGGCATCCACTGGGTGCGCAACCTGATGAAGGCGCTCGCGGCCGAGGGCCGTACCGTCTTCGTCTCCTCGCACCTGATGAGCGAGATGGCGCTGACCGCCGACCACCTGATCGTCATCGGGCGCGGCCAGCTGCTCGCCGACATGAGTGTGACGGACTTCATCTCGGCCAACTCCGCCGACTTCGCGCGGGTTCGGACGCCGGACACCGAGCCGCAGCTGCGCGAGAAGCTGACGTCCGCGCTGACCGAGGCGGGCGGGCACGTGCTGCCCGAGCAGGACGGCGCGCTGCGGGTGACCGGGCTGGCGCTGCCCCGGATCAGCGACATCGCGCACGACAGCGACGTACGGCTGTGGGAGCTGTCACCGCACCAGGCCTCGCTGGAGGAGGCCTACATGCGGATGACGCAGGGCGCCGTCGACTACCGGTCGACCGTCGACCAGAAGGCGGGGCTCCAGCAGCCGCTGCCGCCCGGCGCGCAGCCCCCGATGCCGGTGCCCGGCCAGGGCCAGCCCGGCTGGTACGCCCCGCCGCCGCCCCAGCAGGGCGGTCAGCCCTTCCCGGCGCCGCAGGGCGCGCCCCACGGCGCCCCGGGCCGGGCCCCGGCAGGACCGTACGGCGCGCCGGCGGCACCCGGCGCGGTGCCGGGCGACCGGCCCGCCAACCCGTACGCGCAGCAGGCGCCGCAGGCACCCGCCGCGGCGCCCTCCCCCACTGCCGCCAATCCCGCCAGTCCCGCCACTCCCGCCCCCGCGCCCGTCACCGACCCGACCAAGCCCGAGGACGCCCGATGAGCACGCCCCAGCCCCCGATGCCGCAGGCCGCACCCGAGTGGCAGGCGGCGCCCGGCTCGCCGTACCCCGCCTACACGTCGCCGATCCCGGTGGTGCGCGCCCACCTCGGACACGCGCTCGCCTCCGAGTGGACGAAGATCAAATCGGTGCGCTCGACGATCTGGACGCTGGGCGTGTTCGTCCTGCTGGTCGTCGGCATCGGTCTGCTGGCCGGACTGGTGGTGGCGAGCTCGTCCTCCGGCCTGGCCGGCGAGACCGCGCTGAGCCTCGGTTTCTTCGGTCTGCTGCTCGGCAGCATGTGCGTCATCACGCTCGGCGTGCTGACCACCGCGTCGGAGTACGGCACGGGCATGATCCGCACGACGATGACCGCCTGCCCCAGCCGCAGCCGGGTGCTGGCGGCGAAGGCGATCGTGTTCTTCCTGGTGGCGTTCGTGGTGACCCTGGTGTCCGTGACGCTCGTCGCGCTGCTGCACGTGGCCCTGCTGGAGGACAAGGGCGCGGCGGACCCCACCGGCTCGGAGTGGCTGAAGGCCACCGTCGGCGTCTCGCTGTACATCGCGCTGCTCGGACTGCTCTCGCTGGCCGTCGGCTCGGTCATCCGGCACTCGGCGGGCGCGATCACCATCATGATCGGCGTCCTGCTCGCCCCGCTGGTGATCGCGCTGTTCATGTTCTCGGAGTCGCTGACGGACGTGCGGCAGGCTCTGCTCGAGTACTCGATCCCGAACCAGATGAGCATCTTCTACGCCAACTCGCTCTCCGAGTCGGGGCCGTCCGGCTGGGACCCGCTGTGGATCGTGCTCGGCGTGACGGCGGTCGCCCTCGCGGGCGCCTTCGCCCTGCTGCAGAAGCGGGACGTCTGACCCGCGGGTTCAGAACCTCGGCGCGTTACGGGACCGCTGCACCCGCGTGGTGCGGCGGTCCTTCGCGTTCCAGCATGATCTGTGCCAGTGCCGTCGCTCGTCGACCCCCGAGTGCGCCGGCCAGGCCACCACGTGCGGGACGCCGTCCGGAATGAGCTGGTCGCAGCCCGGGCAGCGGTACGACTTGCCCTGCGCGCTCGCACCCGCCACGTGCCGTACGCTCCAGTCCTCGCCCTGCCAGCTCTCCGAGGACTGCCAGCCGCCGTAGCGGCCGGAGCCGTCGTCCTCGGCGCTCCGGCCGGACGAACCGGCTCCCTTGGGTCGGTTGCGACGCGGGGACACAGGACACCTCACGGAGCTATACAGGGAGTACGGGCGGCGTCCAGCCTACGCGGCACGGACCGGGGTACGCGTACGGCACCAACCACCACAACTCGCCGTGCGGGACTCCTGCGAGGACCGCCGCGACCCCCTCCACGACGGCCCATTCTGCAGACAATCGGCCAATCCCCCCGTCCGACCGTGTCCTCGGCACGTGTCAGGCGGTTATGCCCTGTGGGGGAGCTCCGTGTCGGGGCCGAGGAAGCAGGAAAAGCAATGCGCGTAGGAAGTTTCGTGTTGGGCGCCCAGTTCCCGGGCCAGGGCCAGGGCGAGGCGCTGCACCGCGCGGTCCGTTCGGCCGAGGTCGCCGAGGAGGCGGGGCTGGACGCGGTCTGGCTGGCCGAACACCACTTCGTGCCGTACGGCACGTGCCCGTCGGCCGTGACACTGGCCGCGCTGTTGCTGGGCCGCACCCGCCGCATCAGGGTCGGCACCGCGGTCAGCGTGCTGCCCACCGTCCACCCCGTGGCGCTCGGTGAGCAGGCCGCGCTGCTCCACGTCACGAGCGGCGGCCGGTTCTCGCTGGGCGTCGGCCGCGGTGGGCCGTGGGTCGACCTGGAGGTGTTCGGCACGGGCCTGGAGGCGTACGAGAAGGGGTTCCCGGACTCACTCGATCTGGTGCTTCGCTGGCTGCGCGAACCGGCCGTCGGCGCCTCGGAGGGCCGCTTCCGGTTCCGTGAGGTGCCCGTCGTCCCGCGCCCCTCGGAGTCCCTCACGGAGGTCCCGGGCCCGGAGGTCGTCGTGGCCTGCACGTCACCGTCGAGCGTGCGCATGGCGGCCGAGCGCGGACTGCCGATGCTGCTCGGGATGCACGTCGGGGACGAGGAGAAGGCCGAGATGGTCGCCCTGTGGCGGCGGCACGCCCGCGCGGCCGGGCTCCCGTCGGCGCGCGTCCACGGCGCGGCCCACGTCTCGGCCGGCGTCTGCCAGATCGCGGACCGGCGCACGGACGCGGCGGAGACCCTGCTCAAGGCGATGCCGGGCTGGCTCCGGCAGGGACTGGACGCCCACGTCACGGTGGACGGCCGCGCCCGGCGGATGCGCGACCCGTACGCGTACACCGAGTTGCTCTGCGGGCTGCACCCGGTGGGCACGCCCCGGCTGTGCGCGGACCGGCTCGCGGCGACCGGCGAACGCACCGGGATCTCCCGCTTCGCCCTGCTCGTCGAGGGATCCGGGGACCTCGCGGCGACGGAGGAGAACGTACGGCGGCTCGGGGCCGAGGTACTTCCCCAGCTCCGCTGAGCGAGCCGGTGACGGACGGACGGGCCCGGTGGGCTCGAACGGGAGCCTGCCGCTCCGGTACAAACTGCTCCTCCCGCGTACGGAGCGGCAAGCGGACGATCGTCAGCAGTCGCGGAACTCGGGCGACTGGTTCAGCACTTGGCTGCGCACCGAGGTGAAGCGGGTGAGCGTCTCGTCGACGGAGGAGTCCAACGGGAACACCGCCACCCGGTGGCAGTTCTGGAAGGCCAGCCGCACCCCGAAGTGCCGCTGCAGTGCACCGCGTATGGCGTCACTCGCGAGCGCACGCAGCAGCTGACCGCGCGCCTGCTCGTCCGGCGGGGGCGTCTGGTTGTCGGCGAACGCTCCGCCGTCGACCTTCAGCTGTGCCACCAGGGAACTGACCATCTCCCATGCGTAGGGCAGGGAAGTCCGGACGCAGTCGACGAAGGCTGCTTCGTCGACCTCGCCTCGCTCGGCCTGTTCGAGTAGGGCCGGTGAGACGTCGAGCGACATGGGTTCTCCTCTCGCACCCCCGAACAGCAGGGGTTGCCGGACAGTGGGTGGGAGCGCGCGATGCCGAACACGCTGCGTACACGCTTCGCGACCTCCCGTTCAATACCGTAAGCAACCGATCGTGACGGCACCAGGAGAATGCCCAGATGGACACCATCCGGTAGGAACACAATCGGCCAGTGTGCAACACGGGGCCAATGGGAGAAGTGGGACGGGCCGCGACGTCACGCCGGGTGGAGGCGAATCGCGTCGGACCGGGCGCGTCGAGTAGCGTTGCCGACCATGCGTCTCGTCATTGCCCGCTGCTCCGTCGACTACGCCGGGCGGCTCACCGCCCATCTCCCCTCGGCTCCCCGCCTGATCCTGGTCAAGGCGGACGGCAGCGTCTCGGTCCACGCCGACGACCGGGCCTACAAGCCCCTCAACTGGATGTCGCCGCCCTGCACGCTGAAGGAGGGCACGGGCGAGGAGGAGGGAGTCTGGACCGTCGTCAACAAGGCGGGCGAGAAACTCATCATCACGATGGAGGAGATCCTGCACGACTCCTCGCACGAGCTGGGCGTCGATCCCGGACTGATCAAGGACGGCGTGGAAGCGCACCTCCAGGAGCTGCTCGCCGACCGCATCGAGACGCTGGGCGAGGGCTACACCCTCATCCGCCGTGAGTACATGACGGCCATCGGCCCCGTCGACATCCTGTGCCGGGACGCCGAGGGCCGGACCGTCGCCGTCGAGATCAAGCGGCGCGGCGAGATCGACGGCGTGGAGCAACTCACCCGCTACCTGGAGCTGTTGAACCGCGACCCGCACCTCGCCCCGGTGCGCGGCGTCTTCGCCGCCCAGGAGATCAAGCCGCAGGCCCGCGTGCTCGCCACGGACCGCGGCATCGGCTGCCAGGTGCTGGACTACGACGCCCTGCGGGGGATCGAGGACGACAAGCTGCGGCTGTTCTGAGCAGACGCGGACCGTAGGGACCCGTGCGGATGACACGTACGGATCCCTACAGGCGTCAGGTGGTACGTGAGGGCCGGGTCCGCCGCACGGACCCGGCCCTCACGTGCCGTCCCGGCGGCGTCAGACGATCCGGCCCGTCGCCGGCCCCGAACCGCTCGGCGACCCCGTGTCGCCGGTCGCCGTGCTGCTCTGCGAGGCCGTCGTGGTGCCGGCGGAGGTGGGGGACCTGTCGGGGCCGTCGGCGGTGTCGGACGTCTCGGGCGTCGACGGCGCAGGCGAGCCGGTGCCGGTGGGCGTGGGGCTGGTGGGCTCCTCCGTGCCGGTGGGCGTCCCGGGACCGCTCGGCTCGGTGTAGGTCGGCTTCGGCGGCGTCGGCCTCGTCGTCGGCACGGTCGGCGACTTGCTCGGCACGTGCGGCGAGTCCCCGTCGTCCGGGCTCTCGTCCTCACCGGGGCCGGCGCTGCCGCCCGGACTGCTCGGGGTGCCCGACGGCCGCCCCGACTCCGTGGGCGTCGGGTCGTCCGACGTGCCCGCGGTGCCGTCCGGGCCGGGGTGGGTCGGCCGGCCGGTCTCCCCGGTGATGCCGCCCGAGCCCTCGCTGTCGTCCTCGGGCCGGTCGGCGCCCATACTGCCGTCGTCGACCCCCTGGCTCGCCGACGGGTTGACGCCGACCTGCTCGGAGGGGTCGCCGGCGTCCTTCTCGGACGTGGCGCCGAGGGTCACCACCGTGCCGAGCACGGCGACCAGCAGTGCGCCCGCTCCGGCGGCCGCGAGGTTGCGCCGCGCGAAGTACCGGATGCCGCCCACGCCCTTGCGGGACGGCTCCTCGGACGGCACGTGGCGGGTGACGAGGGTCGGGGACTGCGGGGGTGGCTGGAGCGGCGGGAAGGGTGCGGGCACGCCCGCGGGCGGCGACGCCGACGCCTCGTTGCGGGCGTCGGGCACCTCCTCGCCCGCGGTGGGGCCCAGCCCGACGCCGACGACGCCGAAACCGGCACCGGCGCCCGCGGCACCGACCGCGCCCGCCCCGGTGCCCAGGCCGGGCGTGTCCCCGGTCCGGTCGGCGACCAGCGTGAGGGCACGGCGGCCGGCCACGGCGCCCCGCTTGTCGGACAGGGCGCCGCGCAGCCCGACGGAGGCCTCCAGCTCGGCGCGGGCCCGGTCGAGCTGCCCCTCGCACAGGGCGAGGATGCCGAGCTCGTGGTGGAAGTAGGCCTGCTCGGCGACGTCACCGGCGAGCCGGGAGGCCTGGGTGCCGGAGCGCAGCGCCCGTTCCCAGGCACTCCAGTGCAGCCCGGCGGCGAACGCGGGTGCCGCGGTGCGGGCCAGCTGGACGGCGGGGCTCTCCTCGTCGTCGGCGGGCGGGGTCGTCGTCGGGACCAGCACGGCGAGGGCGGCCAGCACGGCGTCGGCCTCGGCGCAGACCCGTTCCGGGGTGACCGAGGGGTGGCCGGCCCACCAGGCGTAGTGCTGGGCGGCGGCCAGCGCCCGCTCCCGCACGTCGGCGCCGTATCCGGCGCTCTCCAGCTGGGTGAGCACCCCGGCGGCGAGCCGGTAGCGGGAGCCGACCGGCGAGACGAGTCCGCAGTCCGCCAGTTCGCCGAGGGCCGCGTCCGCGTGGGTGTCGCCGATCAGGGCGGGCAGGTGCGCCTGGTGCGGCACCTCGCCGCCGAGCGCGACGGCGAACTCGAGGGTGGCGCGAGCGGAAGGGCTCAGCCTGGAGGCGAGCAGCGGCGCGGGCGCGGCGGCCTCGCCGACGGACGGCAGGGGGACCTCGTCGCCCTCGGCGGCGTCGTAGGGCGTGTCGTCGGCCGGGCGGGCGTCGGCGAAGACGCCGAACTCGTCGACGGCGTCGGCTCCGGCCCGCTGCCGGTCGCGCCGGCGCAGCAGGGCACCGGCCTGGACGAAGCGCAGCGGCAGGCCCTCGGACTCGAACCAGAGGTCGCCGGCCCAGTTGGCCTCCTCCTCGGTGAGCTCGCGGCCGGCGGCGCGCTCCAGCAGCTCCACGCCGTCCGAGCGGTCCAGGCCGGTGAGGAAGACCTCCTCGACGGCCGAGTCGGCGGAGGGTGCGGGCACGTCCGGGGTCGCGCCGATGAGGAAGGCGCACTCGGGGGTGGCGTCCAGCAGCTCGTCGAGGGCGGTGCCGCCGAACTCGATGTCGTCCAGGACGACGACCGCGCCGACCTCCCGGAGCCGGGCGAGCAGTTCGTCGCGGTCCGGGCGGTACAGGGGCGCGCGGTGGACGGCGTAGAAGAGGTCGTGGAGCAGGTCGTCGGCCGTGCGGTGGAAGCCGCTGAGGCGGACGACGCCGTCGGGGGCGAGGCCCGCGCAGTCCTCGGCGACGACGTCGAGGAGGCTGGAGCGGCCGGAGCCGGCGGGGCCGGTGAGGCGGACGGAACGGCCCCGGGCGAGCAGCCGCACCAGGCGCTCGCGCTCGTCCTCGCGGGCCAGCAGTCCCAGTACGGTCCTGGACGGCCCCGGCGGGACGGGCGGCCGGACGGCACGGGCCACCTCGGCGCGTTCGGCCGCGGTGAGCTTCTCGGGCCGGGCGGGGCGCTCGGCGGGCGGGCAGACCTCGATCTCGCTGCCGTCGACGGGGTTGACGGTCAGCAGGAAGTCGCCGGAGACGAGTTGCACCGTGCGGGCGAGCGCGGGCGCGGGCTGTCCGAAGTCGGGTGTGAGGGGGTCCCTGGAGGGGCGGCGCGACGTGTGGCCGTCACCGGTCTCGAACGCGCTCGACCGGGAGGTGCCGGCATCGTCGTGGCCGTACTCCTCGGGCCCCCGGTTGTTCGGGTCCATAGGTTCAAGCCCCCCAAAAGCGTCGTGTGCGGGGTCCCCGGTCGGGACCGCCCCTCCCGGCCTTGCCGCACACCGCGCTGTCGCTTCTGGTCCGGGCCCGCCGGTGGGTTCATGAGTGCGGGCAGCCAGACAGTAAACCTTCGCTCAGTATCCCCGACAGTCCGGGGTGCCGTCCCGTCCGAGACGTCACGGTCTCGTGAGGATTGCGTGCGTCGGGCGTTTCGCCGAGCGGTGTCCGGGTCTTCCGGGCGCCCGCCCGCACCGTCCCGGGGGCGTCACACCCGGGGCAGGGACTCCACGCCGAGGCCGCCCTCGATGGCCAGGATCCGGTGCAGCCGGGTGGCCACCAGCAGGCGCTGCATCTGCGGTGGTACACCGCGCAGCACCAGTCGCCGGCCGCAGCGGCCGGCCCGCCGGTGAGCCCCCATGATCACCCCGAGGCCGGTGGCGTCCCAGGAGTCCAGCTCGGACAGGTCCAGCACCAGGTCGCCGACTCCGTCGTCGACGGCCGAGTGCAGGACCGTACGGGCGTCCGCCGCGCTGCGGACGTCGAGGCGGCCCCCGACGACCAGCTCGACGTGGTCGCCCCTGATGTGCATATGCGCTCCCCGGCGTGCGTCTTTTTTCGTCTCTTCGGTTCTGCGATGTGGTCGATGTGGTCTCTCGGCGCTGTCAGGTGTTGCATCTTCTGACTGGCCTGAGCGATCGGAGGTTGCCGCCTGTGAGCGAACCGATACCGAATTCACTCCGGCGTGTGATGTTCGCCGGGGGCGGTGCGACCTCAGTGCTTGTAGAAGCCCTGCCCGCTCTTGCGGCCGATGTCACCGGCGTCCACCATCCGGCGCATCAGCTCCGGCGGGGCGAACTTCTCGTCCTGGGACTCGGTGTAGATGTTGCCCGTGGCGTGCAGCAGGATGTCGACGCCCGTCAGGTCGGCGGTGGCCAGCGGGCCCATGGCGTGGCCGAAGCCGAGCTTGCAGGCGAGGTCGATGTCCTCGGCGCTGGCGACGCCCGACTCGTACAGCTTCGCGGCCTCGACGACGAGGGCGGAGATGAGGCGGGTCGTCACGAAGCCGGCGACGTCGCGGTTGACGACGATGCAGGTCTTGCCGGTGGACTCGGCGAACTCCCGGGCGGTGGCGAGGGTTTCGTCGCTGGTCTTGTAGCCGCGCACCAGCTCGCAGAGCTGCATCATCGGGACCGGCGAGAAGAAGTGGGTGCCGACGACGCGCTCGGGGCGCTCCGTCACGGCCGCGATCTTGGTGATCGGGATGGCGGAGGTGTTGGACGCGAGGATCGCCTCGTCCTTCACCAGCTTGTCGAGCGCGCGGAAGATCTCGTGCTTGACGTCCAGCTTCTCGAAGACGGCCTCGACGACGACGTCCGCGTCGGCGGCGGCGTCCAGGTCGGTGGTCGCGGTGATGCGGGCGAGGGCGGCCTCGGCGTCGTCGGCGGCGAGTCTGCCCTTGGCGACGAACTTGTCGTACGAGGCCTTGATGCCGTCGGTGCCGCGCCGGAGCGCCTCGTCGGTGACGTCGCGCAGGACGACGTCCCAGCCCGCCTGTGCGGAGACCTGGGCGATGCCGGACCCCATGAGGCCGGCTCCGATGACGGCAAGCTTCCGTGTCACTGTGCCACTCCCCTGATACGCGCTGTCTGTCGTCTCTGGGCCGGAGATTATCGGGAGTGCGGGGCTGTGTGACCGGTTAGTAACGCGCGTCACGTCTCACATGACGGACATCACACCGGGGGTGCCGTCCGGGTGTCAGCCCGCGCCCCGTACGGCGTAGTTGGGCGCCGCGCGCCGGTCGGAGGCGAGCGGCACCCGAACGCCCGCTGCGCGGAAGTCGTGGCCGTGCCCCACCCGTTGCACCGTCGGTCGGTGAGGGCGGGCACGCGGGAGCGGTCGCCGGCGTCGCTCCCGCGCCGGGCCGGCCGTGGCGGTGGGGACACGCGTGCCCCGTACCGCAGGCGCGTCACTACGCTGACCTCATGGTCAACCTGACACGCATCTACACCCGGACCGGCGACCGGGGCACCACCGCCCTCGGTGACATGAGCCGGGTCCCCAAGACCGACCTCCGGATCGCCGCGTACGCCGACGCCAACGAGGCGAACGCGGTGATCGGCACGGCGATCGCTCTCGGCGGCCTGCACGAGGAGGTCGTCAAGGTCCTCGTCCGTGTCCAGAACGACCTCTTCGACGTGGGCGCGGACCTGTCGACGCCGGTGGTGGAGGACCCGCAGTACCCGCCGCTCAGGGTCGAGCAGTTCTACGTCGACAAGCTGGAGGCGGACTGCGACCGCTTCCTGGCCGGGCTGGAGAAGCTGCGCTCCTTCATCCTCCCCGGCGGCACGCCCGGCGCGGCCCTGCTGCACCAGGCGTGCACGGTGGTCCGGCGGGCCGAGCGCTCGACGTGGGCGGCGCTGGAGGTGCACGGCGAGACGATGAACCCGCTCACCGCGACCTACCTCAACCGCCTGTCCGACCTCCTGTTCATCCTGGCCCGGACGGCCAACAAGGAGGTCGGGGACGTGCTGTGGGTACCGGGCGGGGAACGCTAGGGCCGGTCGCGCGCCGGCCGGAACAGGCCCCACGCGGTCTCCGCGCCGCCGACGCACATCATCACGACGCCGGCCTTCGCCGGGTCCACGACGGGGACCTCGGCCTCCCCGGCGAACAGCCGGAGGGCGATGCCGACCACGAAGGTGGCACCGCCCTCCCAGAGGTTCCGCTCCGTCCTATCGGCGGGTGATCTCCTTCTCGTTCTCCTTCTCCGCCCCCGACGTGACCGGGGTGCCGGACGGACGCTGCTTGGGCCAGACGGCGTACGACAGCGCGATCACGCCGTGGATGCCGGTGACGCGCCAGGCGGTGAGCTGCCAGCTCTCCAGGGAACCGGTGCGGCTCGGGTCGCCGACGTACCACATGGCGAGCTGGAGCAGCCCGGTCGCCACGACGGCGCCGATCAGCGTGCCGATCCACACCTTGCCCTCGTGCCAGGCACGGGCCATGCCGTAGCGCGGCGGTCCGGCCGGTTTCGACGCCCCGCCCAGCCGGTGGGCGGCATGTCCGTCGAGCCACTTCACGGTGCGGTGGCCGTGGCCCACGGTGTAGCCGATGTACAGGGCCGCCAGACCGTGCTCCCAGCTCGGGTCGGCGCCGTTCTTCAGGTCCAGCGCGGTGGCGACCAGCAGCACGACTTCCAGCAGCGGCTCGCACAGCAGCAGCGCCATGCCCGCGCGCGGCTTCTTGAGCAGGTACCGGACGGACAGCCCGGCCGCCAGCAGTACCCAGAAGCCGATCTCGCAGACGATGATCAGGGTGACGATCACGGTGTGCTCCTCTCGATCGCTCTTCCAGGCTCTCCCGCCGGGCAGCCCGGATCGTCGTCGCCGGTGACGAACCTCCGGTACATCGAAAGGTGCAGTACGGGACCCGCCTCCGGGATCAGGCGAGCGGGCCGCGGGCCGTGTTGGATGGTGGCATGGCCCTCCGACTGCCCCGCCCGCGCCGCTTCGACGTGTACGCCGCGTCGTCCGGGCTGCTCGGCGGGCTGCTGCTGTGGGGCATCGGCCTGGGGGTGCGGCCCGCCGACGAGCCGATCGTGCTGTTCGACGGCCGCTGGCCGCTGCTGCTCCCGCTCGCCGTCATGGCGGGCTGCGAGCTGCTGCGCCGGGCCGCGCCCCGCACCGGTCTGCTGATCGGCACCGCCGCCCTGTTCGGGGACACGGTCACCCAGGGCAGCCTGGTCACGTTGATCATGTACACCGACCTGATGTACGCCGCCGTGCTGTACGGCCCACCCTCCTCCGCCCGCCGCATACCGTGGATCACCGGGCTGATCACGGTGGCCGCGACGGTGGTGGCGTTCGCGGTGTGGCGGGTGCCCGAGGCGCTGCTGGTCGGGGTCGCCGTCGGGGTCGTGTCGTTCGGGCCCGCCTCCACCGGCCTGATCGTGCGCAACCACCGGGAGGCCGCCGACGCCGCCCTGCTGCGCGCGGAGCAGACCGCGCTGCTGGCCGAGATGGACCGGGTCCAGGCCGTGACCGCGGAACGGTCCCGGATGGCCCGCGAGTTGCACGACATGGTCGCCAACCACCTGTCCGCGATCGCCATCCACTCCACGGCCGCGCTCTCCCTGGACGACGCGGCCACCACCCGGCAGGCGCTCGGTGTGATCCGGGAGAACAGCGTCGAGGGGCTGGCCGAGATGCGACGCCTCATCGGCATCCTGCGGGAGAGCGGCGAGGACACCGAGCCGGCCGCCGCCCCCACCCTCGACGGCCTCGGCGCCCTGGTCGACGGCGCCCGCGCCAACGGGCTCGACGTCACCCTGGAGGCGGCGCCCGGCGAGGGACTGCCGGCGCCGGTCGAGCTGGCCGCGTACCGGATCGTGCAGGAGTCGCTGACGAACGCGCTCAAGCACGCGGCGAAGGGAAGCGTCCGGGTGGAGCTCGACCGGCGCGACGACGTCCTGCGCGTCCGGGTGACCAGTCCGTACGGGGGCGGGGACACGCCGCGCGCCCCCGGTTCCGGCGCCGGCCTGATCGGCATGCGGGAGCGGGCCGCGCTGCTGCACGGCACGTTCGAGGCCGGGCCGGTGGCCGATCCCGCGTCGGCCGGCGGCAAGCTCTGGTCCGTACGCGCCACCCTGCCCCTGACCGAAGGAGACCTCCCATGATCCGCGTCCTCGTCGCCGAGGACCAGTCCGCCGTCCGCGCCGGGCTGGTGCTGATCCTGGGCAGCGCACCGGACATCGAGGTGGTCGGGGAGGCGGCGGACGGCGAGCAGGCCGTGGAGCTGGCCCGCCGGCTGCGCCCGGACCTGGTGCTGATGGACGTGCAGATGCCCCGGCTGGACGGGGTGTCGGCGACCCGGCGGGTGGTCGACGAGCAGCTGGCGGACGTGCTGGTGCTGACCACCTTCGACCTGGACGAGTACGTCTTCGGGGCGCTGCGGGCGGGCGCCGCCGGGTTCCTGCTGAAGAACACCGAGGCGAAGGACCTGATCAGTGCCGTGCGCACGGTGGCGAACGGGGAGGGGATCGTCGCCCCGGCCGTCACCCGGCGGCTGATCGCCGAGTTCGCCGCGAAGCCGGTGCGGGAGCCGGCCGCCGATCCGGCGGTGCTCAAGGATCTGACGCGGCGCGAGCGAGAGGTCCTCTCCTGTCTCGGCGAGGGGCTGTCCAACGCCGCGATCGCCACGCGGCTGGACATGGCCGAGGCCACGGTGAAGACGCACGTCAGCCGTCTGCTGGGGAAGCTGGGGCTGCGCAGCCGGGTGCAAGCGGCGGTTCTGGCACAGGAGTTGGGGCTCTAGCGGGACCCGGCGGGACACTGGTCCAGACCTATTGACCTATGGTCCAGACCTTTCTATTCTCGCCGCACTGCGGGCCGATGGCTCAGTCGGCCCGCGCCGACAACCCCACATAAGGAGGCGCAGCATGCGCTTCAGACACAGAGCCGCGGCACTTCTCGCGACCCTGTCGCTCCCGCTGGCCGGTCTGGTCGGCCTCGCGAGTGAGGCCCAGGCGGCCACGACCGCGACGGCCACCTTCGCCAAGACCTCGGACTGGGGCACGGGCTTCGGCGGCAACTGGACGGTGAAGAACACCGGTACCACCACCATCAACTCCTGGACCGTCGAGTGGGACTTCCCCGCCGGCACCAAGGTCACCTCCGCGTGGGACGCCACGGTCACCAACTCCGGTGACCACTGGACCGCCAAGAACGTCGGCTGGAACGGGACGCTCGCCCCCGGCGCCTCGGTCTCCTTCGGCTTCAACGGCAGCGGCCCCGGCTCGCCCTCCAACTGCAAGCTCAACGGCGGCAGCTGCGACGGCAGCTCCCAGCCCGGCGACGCGGCCCCCTCCGCGCCCGGCACGCCCACCGCCTCCGACATCACCGACACCTCGGTGAAGCTGTCCTGGACGGCGGCCACCGACGACAAGGGCGTCAAGAACTACGACGTGCTGCGTGACGGCGCCAAGGTCGCCACGGTCACCGGCACCACGTACACCAACACCGGCCTGACCGCCGGAACCGACTACTCGTACACCGTCCAGGCCCGCGACACCGCCGACCAGACCGGTCCGGTCAGCGGCGCGGTCAAGGTCCGCACCACCGGGGACGGCGGCAACCCGGGCGGCGGCGACGAGGTCAAGCTGGGCTACTTCACCAACTGGGGCGTCTACGGGCGCAACTACCACGTCAAGAACCTGGTCACCTCCGGCTCCGCCGAGAAGATCACGCACATCAACTACGCCTTCGGCAACGTCCAGGGCGGCAAGTGCACCATCGGCGACGCCTACGCCGACTACGACAAGGCGTACACCGCCGACCAGTCCGTCGACGGCGTCGCCGACACCTGGGACCAGCCGCTGCGCGGCAACTTCAACCAGCTCCGCAAGCTGAAGGCCAAGTACCCGCACATCAAGGTGCTGTTCTCCTTCGGCGGCTGGACCTGGTCCGGCGGCTTCCCCGACGCCGTGAAGAACCCGGCCGCGTTCGCGAAGTCCTGTCACGACCTGGTCGAGGACCCGCGCTGGGCCGACGTCTTCGACGGCATCGACCTGGACTGGGAGTACCCGAACGCCTGCGGTCTGAGCTGTGACACGACCAGCGGCAAGAACGCCTTCAGCTCCATGATGAAGGCCATGCGCGCCGAGTTCGGCAACGACCTGGTCACCGCGGCCGTCACCGCCGACGCCTCCGACGGCGGCAAGATCGAAGCGGCCGACTACGGCGCCGCCGCCCCGTACGTCGACTGGTACAACGTGATGACGTACGACTTCTTCGGCGCCTGGGCGAAGAACGGTCCGACCGCGCCGCACTCGCCGCTGACCTCGTACGACGGCATCCCGCAGCAGGGCTTCAACTCTGCCGAGGCGATCGCGAAGTTCAAGGCGACGGGTGTGCCGGCCGACAAGCTGCTCCTCGGCATCGGCTTCTACGGCCGCGGCTGGACCGGCGTCACGCAGGCGGCGCCCGGCGGCACCGCGACCGGCCCGGCCGCCGGCACCTACGAGGCGGGCATCGAGGACTACAAGGTCCTCAGGAACAGCTGCCCGGCCACCGGCACCGTCGCCGGCACCGCGTACGCCCACTGCGGCACCAACTGGTGGTCCTACGACACCCCGGCGACCGTGAAGTCGAAGATGGACTGGGCCGAGAACCAGGGCCTGGGCGGTGCCTTCTTCTGGGAGTTCAGCGGGGACACGGCCAACGGCGAGCTGGTCAGCGCCATCGACAGCGGTCTGAAGTAACAGCCGTCGAGCGACAGAGAGGGGGGGCGCCCCCGGACTTCGTCCGGGGGCGCCCCCCCTCCAGCGGGTGCACGTCGCTACGCCACGTTCACCCGCTGTCCGGGCGGGGCTGCCTCCAGCCACGCGAGGAATCCGGTCAGCGCGTCTTCGCTCATCGCCAGTTCGAGCCGGGTGCCCCGGTGCAGACAGGCGAGGACCACGGCGTCGGACAGCAGCGCCATCTCCTCCTCACCGTCCGGGAGACGGCGGCCGGCCACCTCGATCGCGGAACGCTCCAGGACGCGGCGCGGGCGCGGGGAGTACGAGAAGACGCGGTACCACTCGACCCGGTCGCCGTTGTAGCGCGCCACCCCATAGGCCCAGCCCTTGCCGCCGGCGTCACCCTCCTCGGGGGCGTCCCAGCGCAGAGAGCAGTCGAAGGTGCCGCCCGAACGCTGGATCAGCCGGCGGCGCAGGCCGAAGACGAAGAGTCCGACCACCACCAGGGCGACGACAATTCCGCACACAGTCAGAGCGAGGACCACCGGCACCGACCTCCTCGTCTCGTAGGTAACGGAACGGAAAAAACACCCGGATCTGCCTCAGCCGCGGCCGGGTCCGGATCGCTCCGGTCCCAGCCGCGGCTGAGTGACGTCATAGCACAGCGCCGTGGGTCAGTGCCCCGCCGCCGCGCGCAGTCGGACGTCCGCGCGACGCTCGGCGTGGGCGTCGCCCTCCGCCTTCGCGCGCTCGAGCTCCCGCTCCGCGCGATGGACGTCGATCTCTTCCGCCAGCTCGGCGATCTCGGCCAGCAGCGACAGCTTGTTGTCGGCGAACGAGATGAAACCGCCGTGCACCGCGGCGACGACGGTCTGGCCGTCACTCGTACGAATGGTCACCGGGCCCGACTCCAGCACACCGAGCAGCGGCTGGTGACCGGGCATGACGCCGATGTCGCCGGACGTGGTGCGCGCGACGACCAGGGTGGCCTCGCCGGACCAGACCTCTCGGTCGGCCGCGACCAGCGCGACGTGCAGCTCAGCAGCCAAGGTGGCTCCTCGGGTCACCACCCGGCGGGAGAGCCGGGTGTTGGTTACAAGTCTAAGGGGCGTGACGGAGGGGGCGGGACGCGCCCGCCCCCTCCGGTGTGGGCCGTGGGGCCCACCACGAGCACGGGGCTCAGGAGACGCCGAGCTCCTTCGCGTTCTTCTTCAGGTCCTCGATGCCACCGCACATGAAGAACGCCTGCTCCGGGAAGTGGTCGTACTCACCGTCGCAGATCGCGTTGAACGCGGCGATCGACTCGTCCAGCGGCACGTCCGAACCGTCCACGCCGGTGAACTGCTTGGCGACGTGGGTGTTCTGGGACAGGAAGCGCTCCACGCGACGGGCACGGTGGACGACGAGCTTGTCCTCCTCGCCGAGCTCGTCGATACCGAGGATCGCGATGATGTCCTGCAGGTCCTTGTACTTCTGCAGGATGTTCTTCACGCGCATCGCGGCCTGGTAGTGGTCCGCCGCGATGTACCGCGGGTCGAGGATGCGGGACGTCGAGTCCAGCGGGTCCACGGCCGGGTAGATGCCCTTCTCGGAGATCGGACGGGAGAGAACCGTCGTCGCGTCGAGGTGGGCGAAGGTGGTGGCCGGGGCCGGGTCGGTCAGGTCGTCCGCGGGGACGTAGATCGCCTGCATCGAGGTGATCGAGTGACCACGGGTCGAGGTGATGCGCTCCTGGAGGAGACCCATCTCGTCGGCCAGGTTCGGCTGGTAGCCCACCGCGGAGGGCATGCGGCCGAGCAGGGTCGACACCTCGGAACCCGCCTGGGTGAAGCGGAAGATGTTGTCGATGAAGAACAGCACGTCCTGCTTCTGGACGTCACGGAAGTACTCGGCCATGGTCAGGCCGGCCAGCGCGACGCGCAGACGGGTGCCCGGCGGCTCGTCCATCTGGCCGAAGACCAGCGCGGTCTTGTCGATGACGCCCGAGTCGCTCATCTCGTCGATGAGGTCGTTGCCCTCACGGGTGCGCTCACCGACACCGGCGAACACCGACACACCGTCGTGGTTGTTGGCGACGCGGTAGATCATCTCCTGGATGAGCACCGTCTTGCCGACGCCGGCGCCGCCGAACAGGCCGATCTTGCCGCCCTTGACGTACGGGGTGAGAAGGTCGATGACCTTGACGCCGGTCTCGAACATCTCGGTCTTCGACTCGAGCTCGTCGAAGTTGGGCGCCTTGCGGTGGATCGGCCAGCGCTCACCGGTGTACTTCTCGTCGACGTTCAGCACCTCGCCGAGGGTGTTGAACACCTTGCCCTTGGTGAAGTCGCCGACGGGGACGGAGATGGCCGAGCCCGTGTCCGTCACCGGGGCCTGGCGGACCAGGCCGTCGGTGGGCTGCATGGAGATGGTGCGGACCAGGCCGTCACCCAGGTGCTGGGCGACCTCCAGGGTCAGCGTCTTGATCTCGCCGGCCTGCGCCGGGTCGGCGACCTCGACGTGGAGGGCGTTGTAGATCTCCGGCATCGCGTCGACGGGGAACTCCACGTCGACGACCGGGCCGATGACCCGCGCGACGCGGCCGGTGGCCACGCCCGACGCAGCGGTCGGCTCAACAGTGGTGGTCATTAGTTGTCACTCCCCGCGGTCGCGTCGGCCAGTGCGCTCGCGCCACCGACGATCTCGCTGATTTCCTGGGTGATTTCGGCCTGGCGGGCCGCGTTGGCAAGACGGGAGAGCGTGTTGATCAGCTCGCCCGCGTTGTCGGTGGCCGACTTCATCGCGCGCCGCGTCGCGGCGTGCTTGGAAGCGGCCGACTGGAGCAGCGCGTTGTAGATACGGCTCTCGACGTAGCGCGGCAGCAGGGCGTCGAGGACGTCCTCCGCCGACGGCTCGAAGTCGTACAGCGGAAGGACCTCGTCCTTCGCGCCCGACTCCTGCGCGTCCGCTTCGAGGCGCAGCGGAAGCAGCCGGGAGTCGACCGCCGTCTGCGTCATCATCGAGACGAACTCGGTGTAGACGATGTGGAGCTCGTCCACGCCGCCCTCCGCCGTCTCCTTCCCGATGGCCTCGATCAGCGGCGCCGCGACCTTCTTGGCGTCCGCGTACGTGGGCTCGTCGGTGAAGCCCGTGAACGACTCCATGACCTTGCGCTCACGGAAGTTGTAGTGGGCGAGACCGCGTCGGCCGACGATGTACGTGTCGACCTGCCGACCCTCGCGCTCCAGGCGCTCGGTCAGCTGCTCCGCCGCCTTGATGGCGTTGGAGTTGAAGGCGCCGGCCAGGCCGCGGTCGCTCGTGAGGAGGAGGACCGCGACACGGGTCGGGTTGTCCGCCTCCGTGGTCAGCGGGTGCTTGGCGTCCGAACCGGTACCGACCGCCGTGACCGCGCGGGTCAGTTCCCGTGCGTACGGCGTGGAGGCCGCCACCTTGCGCTGCGCCTTGACGACACGCGAGGCGGCGATCATCTCCATCGCCTTGGTGATCTTCTTGGTCGCGGTGACGGATCGGATGCGACGCTTGTAGACCCGGAGCTGGGCTCCCATGAGTCAGGTCCCTTCCTTACGTCACTTGGCGGCGGACGGGGCGTCCTCGCCGAGCAGCTTGCCGTCCGAGGTCTCGAACTGCTTCTTGAACGCCGCGACGGCCTCGGCGACGGCCTGCAGGGTGTCGTCGGACATCTTGGCGCCCTCGCGGATGGAGGTCATGAGGCCCTGCTCCTGGCGGTGCAGGTACTCGAGGAGCTCCTTCTCGAAGCGGCGGATGTCGGCGACCGGCACCTCGTCCATCTTGCCGGTGGTACCGGCCCAGACGGAGACGACCTGGTCCTCGGTGGCCATCGGCTGGTACTGGTCCTGCTTCAGCAGCTCGACCATGCGCTGACCGCGCTCCAGCTGCGCCTTCGACGCGGCGTCCAGGTCGGAACCGAAGGCGGCGAACGCCTCCAGCTCACGGAACTGGGCGAGGTCCACGCGCAGTCGGCCGGAGACCTGCCTCATGGCCTTGTGCTGGGCGGAGCCACCGACGCGGGAGACCGAGATACCGACGTTCAGGGCCGGACGCTGACCGGCGTTGAACAGGTCGGACTCCAGGAAGCACTGGCCGTCGGTGATGGAGATGACGTTGGTCGGGATGAACGCCGAGACGTCGTTGGCCTTCGTCTCGACGATCGGCAGACCGGTCATCGAACCGGCGCCCATGTCGTCGGAGAGCTTGGCGCAGCGCTCCAGCAGACGGGAGTGCACGTAGAAGACGTCACCCGGGTAGGCCTCGCGGCCCGGCGGCCGGCGCAGCAGCAGGGAGACGGCGCGGTAGGCGTCGGCCTGCTTCGACAGGTCGTCGAAGATGATCAGGACGTGCTTGCCCTCGTACATCCACTGCTGGCCGATGGCCGAGCCGGTGTACGGCGCCAGGTACTTGAAGCCGGCCGGGTCGGACGCCGGGGCGGCGACGATGGTCGTGTACTCCAGCGCGCCGTTCTCCTCCAGCGCGCGGCGGACCGACGCGATGGTGGAGCCCTTCTGGCCGATGGCGACGTAGATGCAGCGGACCTGCTTGTTCGGGTCGCCGGTGCGCCAGTTGTCACGCTGGTTGATGATCGTGTCGACGGCCAGGGCGGTCTTGCCGGTCTGGCGGTCGCCGATGATCAGCTGACGCTGACCACGGCCGATCGGGGTCATGGCGTCGACGGCCTTGTAGCCGGTCTCCATCGGCTCGTGCACCGACTTGCGCTGCATGACCGTGGGGGCCTGCAGCTCCAGCGCGCGGCGACCGGACGTCTCGATCTCGCCGAGGCCGTCGATCGGGTTGCCGAGGGGGTCGACGACGCGGCCGAGGTAGCCCTCGCCCACGGCGACCGACAGGACCTCGCCGGTGCGGGTGACCGGCTGGCCCTCCTCGATACCGCTGAACTCACCGAGGATGACGCAACCGATCTCGCGCTCCTCGAGGTTGAGGGCGAGGCCGAGGGTGCCGTCCTCGAACTTCAGCAGTTCGTTGGCCATGGCCGACGGAAGACCCTCGACCTTCGCGATGCCGTCGCCGGCAAGGGTGACCGTACCGACCTCCTCGCGCGAGGCCGCGTCCGGCTTGTACGACTGGACGAAATTCTCCAGCGCGTCCCGGATCTCCTCCGGCCGGATCGTGAGCTCCGCCATCTGAGTTCCCTGCTCTCCTTGTTGGGCCCGAAGTTTCACTTTGGGGGGATGGGGACTCCCCCCTGATTGAGGTGAATCCTCTGCACGGCCCAACCCGGGCCGTAGTCATACGTATGGAGTTGCTGCTAGCTCGCCATGCGGCGGGCGGCGTCTTCGAGCCGGTCCGCGAGCGAGCCGTTGATGATCTCGTCGCCGACCCGCACCCGGATCCCGCCGAGGACCTCGGGGTCCACGTCGAGGTTGAGGTGCATCGCGCGGCCGTACAGCTTCGCCAGTGCCGCGCCGAGGCGCCGCTTCTGGGTGTCGCTGAGCGGGACCGCGGAGGTGACGACGGCGACCGCGCGGTTGCGGCGCTCGGCGGCGAGCTTGGACAGGGACTCGAGTCCCGCTTCCAGGCTACGTCCCCGGGGCGCGGTCACCAGACGCGTCACCAGACGCTCGGTCGTGGCCTTGGCCCGGCCGCCGAGCAGGCTGTGCAACAGCTCGCTCTTGGCCGAGGTGCTCGCCGAGCGGTCGGTCAGCGCGGACCGCAGTCCGGTGTCGGACGCGACGATCCGGCCGAACCGGAACAGCTCGTCCTCGACGTCGTCGAGCGTGCCCGCCCTCTGGGCCGCGGTGAAGTCGGCCGTGGCGGCCAGCTCCTCCAGCGCGTCCACCAGGTCGCGCGACCCCGACCAGCGGGAGCGCACCGTTCCGGCCACCAGGTCGGCGGTCGGGCCGCTGACCTGGCCGCCGAGGATGCGTCCGGCCAGGTCGGCCTTGGCGTCGGCGGCCTGCGCCGGGTCGGTGAGGACCCGGCGCAAGCTGACCTCGCGGTCGAGCAGCGCGGTGACGGCGGCCAGCTCGTCGGCGAGCTGCGCCGCGTCCACGGACGTGGAGTCCGTCAGCGCGTCGAGCCGCTCACGTGCGGCTGCCAGGGCCTCGCGGCTCGCTCCGTTCATCGTCCGGCCTCGGCCTTCTCCTCGAGCTGGTCGAGGAAGCGGTCGATCACACGGCTCTGCCGGGCGTGGTCCTCGAGGGACTCGCCGACGAGCTTGCCGGCCAGGTCGGTGGCGAGCTTGCCGACGTCCTGGCGCAGCGCGGACGCGGCGGCCTTGCGGTCGGCCTCGACCTGCGCGTGCCCGGCGGCGATGATCTCCTCACGCTGCCGCTGGCCCTCCGCGCGCATCTCAGCGATGAGCGCGGCGCCCTGCTCCTGCGCCTCCTGGCGCAGACGCGCGGCCTCGTGCCGGGCCTCGGCGAGCTGAGCCTTGTACTGCTCCAGCACGCTCTGCGCCTCGGTCTGAGCGGCCTCGGCCTTCTCGATCCCGCCCTCGATCGCCTCGCGACGCTGCTCCAGAACCTTGTTGATGTTCGGGAGGAGCTTCTTGGCGAGGAAGCCGAAGACGATGACGAAGGCGAGCAGGCCGACGACGAGCTCGGGAATCGGCGGGACGAGGGGGCTCTGCTCCTCAGCCGCGATATGAAGCAGTGGGCTCATATCAGAGTGCCTTTCGTCTAGTGAACCGGTCGCGGATCAGATGCTTACCGGCCGTAGACGAACGGCATGACCAGACCGATCAGGGCGAGCGCCTCACAGAAGGCGAAGCCGAGGATCTGGTTGGCACGGATCAGGCCGGCGGCCTCGGGCTGGCGGGCAATGGCTTCGGTGCCCTTACCGAAGATGATGCCGACGCCGATGCCGGGGCCGAAGGCGGCGATGCCGTAACCGATGGAAGCGATCGAGCCGGTGACGGCGGCGAGGGTCTGGGACATGCCAGTTCTTCCTTTTCTTCACGGTTCCGGTGGGGGTGGGCCACCGGACGACTGGGGGCGGGTGCGGGACGCTCAGTGGTGCTCGGCGAGCGCGCCCTGGAGGTAGGTAACGGTCAGCAGGACGAACACGTACGCCTGCAGGGCCTGGATGAAGAGCTCGAAGAGGGTCATCACCAGGACCATCACGAACGAGACGCCGGCGTAGGCGATCCCGATGCCGTTCAGCAGGTACCAGCTGGCGATGGTGAACAGCACCAGCAGGATGTGACCCGCGAACATGTTCGCGAAGAGTCGCACGGCGTGGGTGAAGGGACGCACGAGCAGGTTCGAGAAGGCCTCGATCAGCATGACGACCGGCAGGGCCCCACCGAGCGACTTGTCGTAGCCGGTGAAGTTCTTCAGCGCGCCGACGAAGCCGTGCTTCTTGAAGGTCAGCGAGACCCAGAGGACGTAGACGAGCAGCGCGAGCGCCATGGGGTACGCGATGATCGACGTCACCGGGAACTGGGCGAGCGGGATGATGGACCAGATGTTCATCATCCAGACGAAGAAGAACAGCGCGACGACGAACGGGACGTACTTCTCGCCCTCGCGCTTGCCCATCGTCTCGTAGACGACGCCCCGGCGGACGAAGTCGTACCCCGCCTCGGCGACCATCTGGAGCTTGCCGGGGACGACCTTGGGCCGACGGAAGGCCGCCCAGAAGAAGCCGATCACGATGACCGAGCCGAGCAGCGCCAGCAGCATCGGCTTGTTGAAGTACACGTTGCTGTCGCCGTCGCCCCACAGGGGCTCGAACAGGAACGAGTGCAGCCCGGGAGACGGGAAGCCACAGCCGTCGAAGATGTGGCAGTCGGTCTCGAAGGCGAGCACCTGCGTCGGGTCAGCACTCACCGCGGGCTCCTTCAGCGTGGCGCATGGATTCGGCAACCTCGTGGTGTCGGCGCGGCACGGGGCCGCGGTTCGGCACGGAACTGGTGTTACGGGTACAGGGGCGGCTGGGGGGCATCTCGCCTCGCGATGTGGCAGGCGTCAGCTCGGATGCCCGCGCCCGCGATGCCGCAGTTGGCACCGGACGATAGCAGGGTCGCGCATGCGCCTTTATCCCGGCCCTACGTCTCACGACGAGCGCCCCGGGGTTTCCTTCTTCTCGCCCGTTGACGATTCGGGCTCCACGTAGAGAATCTTGGCCTTCATCTGAGCACGCGCCTGTGCGGCGACCCAGGTGAGAGTGCCGGCGAGCAACGAGAGGGCGAAGACCTTCGGGTGGAACAGCGTCGTGTCCCTGAAGAGCACGATGAAGATGAACATCAGCGCGATCTGAGCCATGTACATCATCAGTGCCATCGCCTGGAACAGCGTCGGCAACGACTTGGCGGTCCACTGGAGGACGTACAGCCCCGCTCCCATGAAGAGGATCACGACCACCGCCCCGACCACCGCCCCGATCGCACCCTTGCCACCCTCGACGGCGCCGCCGATCGCGACTGCGACCGCACCGACCACAGCGGTGGGCACGGCAGCCTGGATCAGGATCCGGACGTCGTTGGAGGGCATGGCGGCAACTCCGCTTTCAGGGGGCAGGGGGTGTCGTCATGGACGAGCGTAGTCCCCCGGGTCGAGTGCAGAACTCTCACCAACGGGCCGTCACGCTGCGACCCTTTGGCTCCATCCGGGGTTCTCGTGAACGGTATCACAAACTATTTGATGAGGTCTTTACCTGCGGATGTGCTTGCCGTCACACATGAGAATGACCGTGCGCGTTTGTGCAGTAACCGAGGTCATTTGTCTGGTAATGGGGCACTTCGTTCCCCCACGAGTTGGCAATGCTCTCGTCAGATTCTTACCTTGTGCGCGAACGGGGGCCGATGGCGGTGGCCCCGTTGACGCCCGAGACACCCACGGCGACCGGCACGCGGTCGTCGGACTCGGCGGTGACGTCCGCGGACTCGGCCACGCCCTCCGCCGCGGCGTTCGCGGCCGCGGCCCGGCGACGCCGGTAGCGGGGCGGCACGAACCGTTCCGCCCAGCGCGGAGCGCGCGGCCTGAAGCGCGGCAGCAGGAGCAGCACCAGGCCGACCGCGCTGAGGAAGACGACGCCCAGGACGATCCACATGGAGGCGGCGTTCACCGAGAAGGCGAGCGCACCGAAGGCGATCAGCGCCGAGAAGAAGTACATGATGAGCACCGCGCGGCTGTGCGAGTGGCCGATCTCCAGCAGCCGGTGGTGCAGGTGCCCCCGGTCCGCGGCGAACGGCGACTGGCCGCGCCAGGTGCGCCGCACGATCGCCAGGACCAGGTCGGCGGCCGGGATGGCGATGATGGTCAGCGGCATCAGCAGCGGGATGTACACCGGCACCATCTGGTGCACGGTGTTGCGCTCCGAGCCGGAGAACAGCCTCATCGCGTCCGGGTCGACCTGCCCGGTCACGGAGATCGCGCCGGCCGCCAGTACCAGGCCGATCAGCATCGAGCCGGAGTCGCCCATGAAGATCCGGGCGGGGTGCATGTTGTGCGGGAGGAAGCCCAGGCACATGCCCATGAGGATGGCGGCGAACAGCGAGGCGGGCGCGGCGGCCTCGATGCCGTACGAGTACCAGATCCGGTAGGCGTACATGAAGAACGCCGCCGCCGCGATGCACACCGTGCCGGCCGCGAGCCCGTCGAGGCCGTCCACGAAGTTGACCGCGTTGATGGTGATGACGACCAGCGCCACCGTCAGCAGGGTGCCCTGCCACTGGGTCAGCGCCACGTTCCCGACGCCCGGGACGGGGATCCACAGGATCGTCAGACCCTGCACCACCATCACGCCGGCGGCGATCATCTGCCCGCCCAGCTTGATCAGGGCGTCGATCTCGAACTTGTCGTCCAGGACACCGATCAGCCAGATCAGGGCGGCCCCCGAGAGCAGGGCCCGCGGCTCGTTGGACTTCTCGAAGACCTCACTGAGGTTGGTGAGGTGGTCGGCGACCAGCAGGCCCGCGCACAGCCCGAAGAACATCGCGATCCCGCCGAGGCGCGGAGTGGGTTCCCGGTGCACGTCACGTGCCCGGATCTCCGGCATCGCCCCCGCCACGATCGCGAACTTCCGTACCGGCCCTGTCAGCAGATACGTCACCGCGGCCGTGACGCAGAGCGTCAGCAGGTATTCACGCACGGGCTTCCCCACAGGTCTCGCTGGCCATTCCCAGCCCCACACCCTAGCGAGGGACGCATATGGTTGGGGACTTCCGGGTAGCGACGATGGTTGCACGTGTGGCTGTGCACGCGTGTGCGCCTGCCCCGCCTCAGCCCGGATACGGCGGAAACTGACCGACCAGGTCCCGTACGTCGTCCCGGGCCGCGGCGGGCCGCGCCTCGCCCCGGAGCACCGCGGCGAGCAGCGTGGCCACCACCCGCATCTCCCGCTCCCCCATGCCCTGGGTGGTGAGGGCCGCCGTGCCCAGACGCAGCCCCCGGGTGTCCCCGTGGGGCAGCGCGCAGCAGTCCAGGACGATCCCGGCCGCCGCGAGCCGTCCCCGCGCGGTCCGCCCGTCGACGCCGAGCGGGGCGGGGTCGGCGGTGATCAGGTGGGTGTCGGTGCCTCCGGTGGTGACGGCCAGGCCCTCGTCGGCCAGCTGGGCGGCCAGCGTCCGGGCGTTGGCGACCACCTGATGGGCGTACGCGGAGAAGGCCGGGGTCGCCGCCTCCCCGAAGGCGACCGCCTTGGCCGCGATGGTGTTCATCTGGGCGCCGCCCTGCGTGAACGGGAAGACGGCCCGGTCGACCCGCCCGGCCAGTTCGCTCCCGCACAGGATCATGCCGCCGCGTGGGCCGCGCAGCACCTTGTGCGTGGTGGCGCAGACGATGTCCGCGTACGGCACCGGGCTGGGCGCCGCTCCCCCCGCGACCAGCCCCATCGGGTGGGCGGCGTCCGCGATGAGGTGGGCACCGACCTCGTCGGCGATGTCGCGGAAGCAGGCGTAGTCGAGGTGGCGGGGATAGGCGATCGAACCGCAGACGATCGCCTTGGGCCGGTGTGTACGGGCCAGGGTGCGCACCTGGTCGTAGTCGACGAGCCCGGTCTCCGCGTCGACGCCGTAGCCGACGAAGGTGAACCAGCGCCCGGAGAAGTTGGTGGGCGAGCCGTGGGTGAGGTGGCCGCCGTGCGGCAGGCCGAGCGCGAGGACGGTGTCACCGGGCCACAGCAGCGCGGCGTAGGCGGCCAGCACGGCGGAGGAGCCGGAGTGCGACTGGACGTTGGCGTGCTCGGCGCCGAACAGCGCCTGGGCCCGCTCCACGGCGAGCCGCTCGGCGACGTCGACGATCTCGCACCCGCCGTGGTGCCGGGCGCCCGGGTAGCCCTCGGCGTACTTGTTGGCGAGCGGGGAGCCGAGCGCGGCAAGCACGGCCGGTGACGTGAAGTTCTCGGCGGCGATCAGCTGGAGCGTCGTCGACTGCCGTAGCCGCTCGGCGTGCAGGATCTCGGCCAGCTCGGGGTCCTGCCGCAGCAGGACGCCGAACATGCTGTCATCGGCCTCGAGGGCATGGGTGACCGACATGGTGCGCTCCGGGCGTGCGTCGACGGTGACGTACGACCAATGTAGGCCCGGGGGGCGCGGGGCGCCCGGCGTTGCTGCGTCCGGCCGACGCCTGTCCGGGCGGCGTCCGGCGGCGCGGGCCGTGCCCGCCCTCCCCCGGCTCCCGGCACGCCGTCTACGTCCGCGCCGCGACCCCCGTCAGCGCGGTCACCACCGGATCCAGCGCCTGGTGTATCTCGTCCCCGATCGACCGGAAGAACGTCAGCGGCGCCCCGTACGGGTCGTACACCTCGTCCGCCTCCGCCGTGGGCGCCAGCAGCCACCCGCGCAGCGCCGCCGCCGCACGCACCAGCGCACGCGCCCGCGTGACCACGCCCTCGTCCAGGGACGGCAGCGTCGCGGGGTCGATGGCGTTCACCAGGCGGGTGAACTCCTTGAGGGTGAAGGTGCGCAGGCCCGCCGAGTGGCCCATGGAGATGACCTGGG
Source organism: Streptomyces sp. AC627_RSS907 (assembly GCF_019049165.1). Lineage (NCBI taxonomy): Bacteria > Bacillati > Actinomycetota > Actinomycetes > Kitasatosporales > Streptomycetaceae > Streptomyces > Streptomyces sp. AC627_RSS907. The sequence continues at coordinate 15,468 of NZ_JAGMUE010000010.1, read as the reverse complement.
CGCGGTGGTCCCGGGTCGCCGTCAGCACCAGGTCGGCGCGGATCACGTGCTCGTCGAGGAGCTCGCGCCCGGTGAAGCCGGCCGCGTCCGCGCCGAAGTCCGCGAGGACCGTCTCGGCGTTCGCCTCCATGGGCGCGCCCTCGTGGCCCCAGGTGCCCGCGCTCTCCACGATGAGGGAGCCGCCCAGGACGCCGAGCCGCTCCGTCACGAAATGCCGGGTCAGCCGCTCGGTGATGGGCGAGCGGCAGACGTTTCCGGTGCTGACGTGGAGGATGCGGAAGCTGTCGCGCGGAAAGCCGAACGTCGTCGTGATCTCCGCGGCGCGTTCCTCGCTGCCTATGCCACGCCCCGTCCCAGGGGCCGTCAATTCGCCACCTCGAGGTCGGGTACCACCTTGCGCAGTTCCTCGGCCGACAACGCGCCCGCGCGCAGCAGCACGGGCACCTCACGGGTGACGTCGACGATGGAGGACGGGACGTTGCCGGGGGTGGGGCCGCCGTCGAGGTAGACGGAGACGGAGTCGCCGAGCATCCGCTGGGCGGCGTCGCAGTCCTCGGGCGCCGGGTGGCCGGTCAGGTTGGCGGAGGAGACGGCCATGGGGCCGACCTCGGTGAGCAGCTCGATGGCGACGGGGTGCAGCGGCATGCGGACGGCGACCGTGCCGCGGGTGTCGCCGAGGTCCCACTGGAGGGACGGCTGGTGCTTGGCGACCAGCGTCAGCGCGCCGGGCCAGAAGGCGTCGACCAGCTCCCAGGCCATCTCGGAGAAGTCCGTGACCAGGCCGTGCAGGGTGTTCGGCGAGCCGATGAGGACGGGTGAGGGCATGTTGCGCCCGCGGCCCTTGGCCTCCAGCAGGTCGCCGACGGCCTCCGCGGTGAAGGCGTCGGCGCCGATGCCGTACACGGTGTCCGTCGGCAGCACCACCAGCTCGCCACGGCGGACGGCGGACGCGGCCTCGCGCAGACCGGTCACTCGGTCGGTCGCGTCGTTGGTGTCGTATCGCCGTGCCATCTAGCGGGCCTCCTCGTACGGGTACTGCGGGGTCGAAGTCGGGGCGGTGCTCACGGCAGCGCCTTGCGGGCGGTCGCGAACCGTGGGCGGTTGTTGAGGTCGGGGTGGTCGGCCGCGTCGGCCCAGCCCCGCTCCTCGGTGAAGATCCACGGCACCTGGCCGCCCTGGGTGTCGGCGTGCTCGATGACGACGACCCCGCCGGGACGCAGCAGGCGGTGCGCGGTGCGTTCCAGACCGCGGATGAGGTCGAGGCCGTCCTCGCCGGAGAACAGGGCCATCTGGGGATCGTGGTCGCGGGCCTCGGGGGCGACGTACTCCCACTCGGTGAGCGGGATGTACGGCGGGTTGGAGACGACCAGGTCGACCTGTCCGTCGAGGTCCGGGAAGGCCGTCAGGGCGTCACCCTGGCGCAGCTCCACCCTGGACCGCTCCATGTTCTTCCGCGTCCACACCAGGGCGTCCTCGGAGAGCTCCACGGCGTACACGCGTGAGCGCGGGACCTCCTGCGCGAGCGCGAGCGCGATGGCGCCCGAGCCGGTGCACAGGTCGACGATGCAGGGCTCGACGACGTCCATGGCGCGTACGGCGTCTATGGCCCAGCCGACGACGGACTCGGTCTCGGGGCGCGGCACGAAGACGCCGGGGCCCACCTGGAGCTCCAGGTAGCGGAAGTAGGCGCGGCCGGTGATGTGCTGGAGCGGCTCGCGCGCCTCGCGGCGGGCGACGACCTCCCAGTACCGGGCGTCGAAGTCGGCGTCCGGCACGGTGTGCAGCTGGCCCCGCTTGACGCCGTGCAGGTACGCGGCGAGCTCCTCCGCGTCGGTGCGCGGCGAGGGCACGCCGGCGGCGGCCAGCCGCTGGGTGGCCTGGGCCACCTCCGCGAGCAGCACACTGCGGGGGTTCGGGGGTCGCCCCCCGTGATGTTGCGGCACGCTGGTCCTCCGGGGCTGAGCTGTGGTCCGGTGCGGGTGGTGCGGCGGTGCTTACGCGGCGGCCAGCTTGGCCGCCGAGTCCGCGTCGACGCAGGCCTGGATCACCGCGTCGAGGTCACCGTCCAGGACCTGGTCCAGGTTGTAGGCCTTGAAGCCGACACGGTGGTCGGAGATGCGGTTCTCCGGGAAGTTGTACGTGCGGATCTTCTCGGAGCGGTCCACGGTGCGGACCTGGCTGCGCCGGGCGTCCGCGGCCTCCTTCTCCGCCTCCTCCTGCGCCGCCGCGAGCAGCCTGGAGCGCAGGATACGCATCGCCTGCTCCTTGTTCTGCAGCTGGCTCTTCTCGTTCTGGCAGGAGGCGACGACTCCGGTCGGAAGGTGCGTGATGCGCACGGCGGAGTCGGTGGTGTTGACGGACTGGCCGCCGGGGCCGGAGGACCGGTAGACGTCGATCCGCAGGTCGTTGGGGTTGATCTCGACGTCGATCTCCTCGGCCTCGGGCGTGACGAGCACGCCGGCCGCGGAGGTGTGGATGCGCCCCTGCGACTCGGTCGCGGGCACCCGCTGCACGCGGTGCACGCCGCCCTCGTACTTCAGCCGCGCCCAGACGCCCTGTCCCGGCTCGGTGGCGCCCTGGCCGCCCTTGGTCTTCACGGCGACCTGGACGTCCTTGTAGCCGCCGAGCTCGGACTCGGTGGAGTCGATGATCTCGGTCTTCCAGCCGACCCGCTCGGCGTAGCGCAGGTACATGCGCAGCAGGTCGCCGGCGAAGAGCGCCGACTCGTCGCCGCCCGCGCCCGCCTTGATCTCCAGGATGACGTCCTTGTCGTCGCTGGGGTCGCGCGGGACGAGCAGGAGGCGGAGCTTCTCGGTGAGCTCTTCGCGCTGCTTGTCCAGCACCTTGACCTCGGCGGCGAAGTCCGGGTCGTCGGCGGCGAACTCGCGCGCGGTCTCGATGTCGTCGCCGGTCTGCTTCCAGGAGCGGTACGTGGCGACGATCGGGGTCAGCTCGGCGTACCGCTTGTTCAGCTTGCGGGCGTTGGCCTGGTCGGAGTGGACCGACGGGTCGGCGAGCCTGGTCTCCAGGTCGGCGTGCTCGGCGACGAGTTCCTCGACGGCCTCGAACATCTTGGGCTCCTGCTACTGCTGGGGAAGGGGAAGGCGGGCGACCAAAAACGCCGGTCCCGGCGCTCCCCCGGCTGGGGGCGCGGCCGTGGACCGGCGATCGGTGGCTCGCTACTTCTTGGAGCCGGCGGCAGCCTTGCCGAAGCGGGCCTCGAAGCGGGCCACACGGCCACCGGTGTCGAGGATCTTCTGCTTGCCCGTGTAGAACGGGTGGCACTCGGAGCAGACCTCGGCCCGGATGGTGCCGGACTCGATGGTGCTGCGGGTGGTGAACGACGCGCCACAGGTGCAGCTGACCTGCGTCTCGACGTACTCGGGGTGGATGTCGCGCTTCAAGGTGTCTCCTAGGTTCGGGAGGGCGCCGGGTCGCCGCCGCGGGATGCGGAAGCGTGAACCGGGGCCGACGTACCAGTCTGCCAGGACTGGCGCCATCCCCCAAAACCGGGGACGCGGGCCGTCTATTCCCCGGGGGCGTCGGGGGCGTTCGAGGAGCCGCGCGCGTTCGTGGGGGGCGTCGAGGGGCCGTCAGGGGTTCGCCGAGGGCCGTGGGGGTTCTGTTCCCCGCGCCCGCGCCGGGAAGCCGCACGTGTCACGGGCCCGCGCCGCTACCCGGCGCTCACGACGCCCTCCGCCTCACCGGTGGCCGTCGCCTCGGTGGCCGCCGCCGGGATCGGCCGGTCGTTCCTCAGGGCCGTCCACACCTGCTCGGCCTTGGACTCCTCCACCAGCACGCGGTTGGCGTCCGCGGGGTCGTAGACCACCGGCAGGGTGACCAGGTGCAGGTTGGCCGGGCCGATGCCCTTCAGGCCGGTCGCGAAGGACATCAGGGAGTTCACCGAGCCCAGGTCGGAGTCGGTGGTCACCGTCCTGGTGGCGGTGTCGGCGATGTCGTAGAGCTTCTTGGGGTTGCCGAGCAGGCCGATGTCCTGGACCTGGTGGACCAGGGCCTTGATGAACGCCTGCTGGAGCTGGATGCGGCCGAGGTCGGAGCCGTCGCCGACACCGTGCCGGGTGCGGACCAGGCCGAGGGCCTGCTCGCCGTCGAGCCGGTGGGTGCCGGCCCGGAGGTCGAGGTGGCTGTCGGGGTCCTTGATGTCCTCGGTGGTGGTGACCTCGACGCCGCCGAGGTCGTCGACGAGGTTCTGGAAGCCGCTGAAGTCGACCTCCAGGTAGTGGTCCATGCGCAGGCCGCTGATCGACTCGACGGTCTTCACCGCGCAGGCGGCGCCGCCGGTGGAGTAGGCGGAGTTGAACATCACGTCGGCGGCGGCGGGGTGCTCGACACCGTCGGTGTCGGTGCACTCGGGACGGTCGACGAGGGTGTCGCGGGGGATGGAGACCACGTCGGCCTTCTTGTGGCCCGCGCGGACGTGGACGATCATCGCCGTGTCGGAGCGGGCGGTGCCGTCGTCGGTGCCGCCGCCGAGCTTCACGTTGCCGCCGGAGCGGCTGTCCGAGCCGAGGACCAGGATGTTCTGGGAGCCGTTGCCGGCCTTCTCGGGCCGGTCGGTGCCGAGGGCCTGGTCGATGTCGACGCTCTTGAGGTTGCCGTTGAGCTTGAGGTACAGGACCCCGGCGCCGGTGCCGCCCAGGACCACGACACCCGCGGCGGTCCAGGCCGCCACCAGCAGCGCCTTGCGCCGCTTGGCGCGGGGCCTGCGTCTGCGGCCCCTGGCCCGGTGACGGGGACCGGCAGGACGGGCCTCCCCGCGGCCGGGTATGGCGGGATCCGGCGTGCTCTCGGCGGACATGTGCTCCTCGGTGTTCGTCCGGTCGGTTACCCCCTGCGCTCAGGGTCGGGGTGGTCGGTTCCGGCGGTTCGCGCCGGTACCTCACCATCGTCCCTCCGTGGGTGGGACGGCGGAACTCGGGACAGGGTGGCACAGCGGTCTGTGCCGGCCGGGTGGACCGGCGGTCACGGAGGGTGTTCGAGGACTGCCGCCCCGCGTCGCTGACCTGGGGTTGCGCGATCATCCCCGCGGGTGCGCGGGGCCGGCCGCGGGACGGCGCGTGTGGCGAAGATCGCAGCGCGAAGGGCCGCATCGGGGGCGGCCCTGGACACGAGCCCGCGCGGCGGACCGGCGGGATCAGCCGAGGATGTCGAAGGCACCCCAGCCGCTGCCGACCTTGGTCCGGGTGGCGAACGGCGCCGTGCCCGTGCCGGTGCCCTTGTACAGCCACAGCACCCCGGAGGCGTCCCTGGCCAGCAGGTCGGACCTGCCGTCGCCGGTGACGTCACCGGCGGTAGCGAGGGCGTTGTACGCGTTCCAGCCGCTGCCGATCCTGATCCGGGAGCCGAGCGCCGGGGAGGCCTTCCCGGTGCCCGGGTACAGCCACAGGACGCCCGCGCCGTCCCGCGCCAGCAGGTCGGACCTGCCGTCGCGGTCGTAGTCGCCCTTGCCGGTGATCGTGTACGGCGACCAGCCGCCGCCGATCCGGACGCGGCTGCCGAAGAGCCCGTCGCCCTTGCCGGGGTAGAGCCACAGCACGCCGTCCTTGGCCTGGGCCACCAGGTCGGGCAGGGCGTCACCGGTGAGGTCGCCCGGTACGCGGATGTCCTTCATCGCGTTCCACCCGGCACCGACCCGGACCGACTCGTAGCGGTCGTCCCCGTTGAACGCGAGGACGTACAGGACGCCGTCCGCGGTGCGGTACAGGTAGTCCTGGCGGAAGTCGCGGTCCAGGTCGGCCTGTCGCACCAGACCCAGCCCGCTCCAGTCGCCGAGCTCGGCGCGGTTGCCCAGGTAGGGCCACCGGTTCCCGAGGGAGTAGTACTCGTAGGCCTGGCCGCCGCGGGTGCGGACGAAGAGGTCCGCCAGGCCGTCGAAGTCGAGGTCGGTGTCGTCGATGCGCGCGTTGACCTCGCCGGCGTAGGAGCGGGTCTTGGCGTAGACGCCGTAGGCGCCCGTCGCGACGCAGTCCTCGACGCCCCACGACACGACACCGGCGATCCGGCCGTTGACCACGAGGGGGCCGCCGGAGTCGCCGTTGCACGGGGAGACCGTACCGGCGTCCTGACCGGCGGCCGGGTTGCCGGCGCAGGCCATCTGGCCGGGCACGAAGTCGGAGCCCCAGTACGCGGTGCAGGTGGCGTCCGACCGCATCGGCACGGTCGCCTTCCGCAGCGTCGGCGAGATGTCGTCGCTGGTGGAGCTGGTGCGCCCCCAGCCGTACACCGTCGCCGGGGTGCCGTTCGCGTACGAGGCGGTGTCACCGCTCGACGTCGGCTGCAGGGTCTTGTAGGGCAGCGCCTCGGTCAGCGTCAGCACCGCGAGGTCCCCGCCCGCGATCGTGCTCGGCCGGTACGTGGGGTTGACCCACTGGCGCCATACTCCGGCGGCCCGGCCGCCGTGCAGGTCGGCGCCGTCCGGCAGCTGCGCCGTGCCCGCGAGGACGGCGCCGTTCGCCTTCCAGTCCAGGCCGTACACGCAGTGCGCGGCGGTCAGGACCTTCGTGGGGGCCACCAGGGTGCCGCCGCAGAAGTAGCCCTCGTCGTCGGAGGTGTCCTTGGTGCCCTTGTCGTCGGAGTAGTGCAGCTGCACCATCCACGGTGCCTCGGAGATGGTCGCGTCCTTACCGCCGATGATCTTGGGATCGACGGTGCGGGACGGGGCCTCGGCACTCGGGGTGGCGTTCGGCCGCGCCCCGGGAGTCGTGGCGGTGTCGCCCTCGATCGCGGCCCCGGAACCCTGGATCCGCCGCAGCAGCTCGGCCTGGGAGGCCGTGGGCTGCTCGGTGGCGGCCGGCCGGGGCGGGACGGGGGTCTCGCCGGACGCCTGGGCGGGGGCGGCCGCGAGGACCGCGCCCGACAGGGCGAGCGCGGCGGCGGCCGCGGGAAGAGCCAGGTGGGCTCTTCGTGGAGTGGATGTCACTCAGGTCTCCTGTCGCTGTGGACGCAGGCAGGAGAGGAGCACCGGCGGGCGCGGGCCCGTGAGGGCAGCACTGATCGCCCCGTGGGCGTATCCGAAAATACGTTCCCCCCCACTGCGGTGCGCTGATCCTACAAGGCAGAAGTCCCGCCCCGTCACCTGCGTGACGGAGCGGGACTTCGGACGGCGCCGGAGCTGACCGGCGGCGACTCAGTCGCCGTTGCCGGGCGTCGGGGTCGTCTTCTGGATCTGCATCAGGAACTCGGCGTTCGACTTGGTCTGCTTCATCTTGTCGAGGAGCAGTTCGATCGCCTGCTGCTGGTCGAGCGCGTGCAGCACGCGGCGCAGCTTCCAGGTGATGGCGAGCTCGTCGCTGCCGAGCAGGATCTCTTCCTTGCGGGTGCCGGACGCGTCGACGTCCACCGCCGGGAAGATGCGCTTGTCGGCGAGCTTCCGGTCGAGCTTGAGCTCGGCGTTGCCGGTGCCCTTGAACTCCTCGAAGATGACCTCGTCCATGCGGGACCCGGTGTCCACCAGGGCGGTGGCGAGGATGGTCAGCGAGCCGCCGTCCTCGATGTTGCGGGCCGCACCGAAGAAGCGCTTCGGCGGGTACAGGGCGGTCGAGTCGACACCACCGGACAGGATGCGGCCGGAGGCCGGGGCGGCGAGGTTGTACGCACGGCCCAGACGCGTGATCGAGTCGAGCAGCACGACGACGTCGTGGCCCAGCTCCACCAGGCGCTTGGCGCGCTCGATCGCCAGCTCGGCGACCGTGGTGTGGTCCTCGGCCGGGCGGTCGAAGGTCGAGGAGATGACCTCGCCCTTCACCGACCGCTGCATGTCGGTGACCTCTTCCGGACGCTCGTCGACCAGGACGACCATCAGGTGGCACTCGGGGTTGTTGTGGGTGATCGCGTTGGCGATCGCCTGCATGATCATGGTCTTGCCGGTCTTCGGCGGGGCCACGATCAGACCGCGCTGGCCCTTACCGATGGGCGCGACGAGGTCGATGATGCGGGTGGTGAGGACGCCGGGGTCCGTCTCCAGGCGGAGGCGGTCCTGCGGGTACAGCGGCGTCAGCTTGTTGAACTCCGGCCGACCGCGGCCGTGTTCGGGCGCCATGCCGTTGACCGAGTCCAGACGCACCAGGGCGTTGAACTTCTCGCGGCGCTCGCCCTCCTTGGGCTGGCGCACGGCACCGGTGACGTGGTCGCCCTTGCGCAGGCCGTTCTTGCGGACCTGGGCGAGGGAGACGTACACGTCGTTGGGGCCGGGCAGGTAGCCGGAGGTCCGGATGAACGCGTAGTTGTCGAGGATGTCGAGGATGCCGGCGACCGGGATGAGGACGTCGTCCTCGTTGATCTGCGGCTCCTGGATCTCGTCGCGCCCGCGACGGCCCCGGCGGTCCCGGTAGCGGCCGCGACGGCCCCGGCGGCCACCCGCCTCGTCGTCGTAGCCGTCGTCCTGCTGCTGACGGTCCTGGCGCCCGCCGCCCTGCTGCTGGCGCTGACCGCCGCCCTGGCCCTGCTGGTCGTCGCCCTTGCCCCGGCGGTCGCGGTCACGTCCGCGGTCGCCGCGGTCACGGTCACGGTCGCCGCGGTCACGGTCGCGCTCGCGGCGGTCACGGCGGCGGCCCTCGCCGCCCTCACCGTCGGAGCGGGCGTCGCCCTGGCCCTGCTGCTGTGCCGAGGACTCGGTCTTCGGCTCGTTCCGCGTCTCGACGGCCACCGTCTCGGTGGCGCCGGACGGGCTGCCCGCGTCGGCGGTGGCGCGGCGGCGACGGCGCTCGGAGGGCGCCTCGTCACCGGCGGCACCGGCCTGGTCGGCCGAGGGGACCTTGGCGGACGGCTGGCCGGGGATCTCGATCTGCTGCTGGGCGGCGGCCTTGTCGGCCTTCTTCTCGGACTTCGCGGCCTTCTCCGCCTTCTCGGCGGGGGCCTCGTCGCCCGTACGGGCCCGGGAGGTGCTGCGGCGCTTCGGCTTGGTCTCGCCGGCGGCGTCCGCGGCGGCGGGCGCGGCCTTCGCGGGGGCGCCCCCCGCGGCCTGCGCCTCCTTGATGACCTCGATCAGCTGGCTCTTGCGCATGCGCGCCGTGCCCCTGATGCCGAGGCCGGATGCGACCTGCTGCAGCTCGGCCAGCACCATGCCCTCGAGGCCGGTACCACGGCGCCGCCGGGAGCCGGCACCGGTGGCAGGCGCGGAGGCGTCCGTGGCGGGCGCGGCAGCGGTCTCCTCGACACGTGCGCCCATCAGATCGGTGGTGTCGCTCACGAAGGGTCCTTCCCTGGAGCGGACGTCGGCCTGTCTGGCTCGGCGACCGGTTGTGCTGTCCGGCTTCGGTCCTTGCTGTGCGAACCGTGCCGGGGCGGTGGTCCGCCTGAACGGCGGAAGAGATATCTGGTGATGGCGCTTCCCCTGACCGTGGCACCCAGTGTCTGTGTCACGCGGTCTGGTCACACCGGTTCCGAAGCGTGCCCGGCGGGCCGCTCAGTGTCCGTGTCGGTCGCACTGATCACGTACGACGTCCACCACACAGTGCGGCTTGGGGAGCTCCCGGAAGAATGTCTGTCCCGGACGGGGACACGAGGCACCTCGCCATGGTGGGGTCGGGTGCAGACTTGAGATTAACACTACCGGATCCAACAAACATTCCCCCTCTCGAAATCCGGCAACCGCGCGCGTCTAACTCTCACTGGAGGTGGCCAGGGGCAGCACGCACGCGCCGTGCTGGTCCAGGCTCAGCCGGTTGGCCGCCCAGCCCGTGCCGGCCAGCGCCTCGACCTTGTCGGCCGTTCCGGCGTCGGCCAGTGCCATCACCGTGGGCCCCGCGCCGGAGATCACCGCGGGGATGCCGTCGGCGCGCAGCCGCTCCACCAGCGCCGCGCTCTCCGGCATGGCCGGCGCGCGGTACTCCTGGTGCAGACGGTCCTCGGTGGCCGGCAGCAGCAGCTCGGGGCGCCTGGTCAGGGCCTCGACGAGCAGCGCGGCCCGGCCGGCGTTGGCGGCGGCGTCGACGTGCGGGACGGTGCGCGGGAGGAGGCCGCGCGCGGTCTGGGTCAGTACCGGCTTTCCGGGCACGAAAACCACCGGAACGATGGAATCGGCGGGCTCCATCCTGATCGCCCGGGCGGCACCGGACTCCATCCAGGACAGGGTGAAGCCGCCCAGCAGACAGGCCGCCACGTTGTCGGGGTGGCCCTCGATCTCGGTGGCGAGGTCGAGCAGCGCGACGTCGTCGAGGCGGGCCTCGCCGCCTATGGTCACCGCGCGCGCGGCGACGATGCCGGCGCAGATGGCGGCGGAGGAGGAGCCGAGCCCGCGGCCGTGCGGGATCCGGTTGGCGCAGACGATCTCCAGGCCGCGCGGCTGTCCGCCGAGGAGGTCGAAGGCGGTGCGCAGGGAACGTACGAGCAGGTGCTTCTCGTCGCGGGGCAGCGTCTCGCTGCCCTCCCCCGCGATGTCGATGTGCAGCCCGGAGTCGGCCACCCGGACGACCACGTCGTCGTACAAGCCCAGCGCGAGGCCGAGGGCGTCGAAGCCCGGGCCGAGGTTGGCGCTGGTGGCGGGGACGCGCACCCGGACGGCGGCGGCGCGGAACGCTGGACCGGCCATCGCTTGATGACTCTCCTTGAGCTGCGTGACGTGACTGTCGAGTGACATTCGATGACGTACGGAACCTTCGGGCCCGCCGCTGCCTGCCCAACGGCCGGCCGGCCGGCCGCGTTCCCGACCGCGGAGACGGCGCGGCACCGCGGCATATGCGGTAGGCGGGTTCGGTACAGCCTATCGAAGGAAGGTTCTGCGGCGACATAGGGCGCACAGGAGGCGCACGATGCGTGTCGTAAGCCCCCTGTGCACCCCCCATCAGTGACTTTCCCGGCCGGGCGTCGCTTACGCCCCCTTACGCTGGGCGCGTTCCCGGACGAGGGTTTCCCGGGCGTGGGCCGGGGGCCTCAGACCAGGCCGAGGCGCTCGGCCGCCGTCGCCGCGTCGACCGGCACGGTGACCGGCTGCGGGGCGCCGGCGACGGCCCAGTCCGGGTCCTTCAGACCGTTGCCGGTGACGGTGCACACGATCTTCTGCCCCGGGTCGACCTTGCCCTGCTCGGCCGCCTTCAGCAGACCGGCCACCGACGCGGCGGAGGCGGGCTCGACGAAGACACCCTCCTGCGAGGCCAACAGCCGGTAGGCGCGCAGGATCTCACGGTCCGTCACCTCGTCGATGGCGCCGCCGGACTCGTCCCGCGCGGCGAGCGCGAAGTCCCAGGAGGCGGGGTTGCCGATGCGGATGGCGGTGGCGATGGTCGACGGGTCCTTGACGACCTCGCCGCGCACGATCGGAGCACTGCCGGAGGCCTGGAACCCCCACATGCGCGGCGCCCGGGTGGCGACGCCGTCGGCGGCGTACTCCTTGTAGCCCTTCCAGTACGCGGTGATGTTGCCCGCGTTGCCGACCGGCAGGACGTGGATGTCGGGTGCGTCGCCGAGCATGTCCACGATCTCGAAGGCGGCCGTCTTCTGCCCCTCGATACGCACCGGGTTGACCGAATTGACCAGTGCCACCGGGTAGTTGTCGCTCAGTGCGCGAGCGAGCGTGAGGCAGTCGTCGAAGTTGCCGTCGACCTGGAGGATCTTCGCGCCGTGCACGAGGGCCTGGCCCATCTTGCCGAGCGCGATCTTGCCCTGCGGTACGAGGACCGCGGAGACCATGCCCGCGCGCACGCCGTAGGCGGCGGCGGAGGCCGACGTGTTGCCGGTGGACGCGCAGATGACGGCCTGCGCGCCCTCCTCCTTGGCCTTGCTGATGGCCATGGTCATGCCGCGGTCCTTGAAGGACCCGGTCGGGTTCGCACCCTCCACCTTGAGGTGGACCTCGCAGCCCGTGCGCTCGGAGAGCACCTGCGCGGGCACGAGCGGCGTGCCGCCCTCACGGAGCGTCACGACGGGCGTGCTGTCGGAGACCGGCAGCCTGTCCCGGTACTCCTCGATGATTCCGCGCCACTGGTGGGTCATTGCTGGTTACTCTCCTTCAACCCGCATGATGCTGGCGACACCCCGCACGGTGTCGAGCTTGCGCAGCGCCTCGACGGTACCCCCGAGGGCGGCGTCGGACGCACGGTGGGTGACGACGACGAGAGAGGCCTCGCCGTCCTTGCCGGACTGCCGGACGGTGTCGATGGAGACACCGTGCTCGGCGAACACGGTCGCGACCTGGGCGAGCACGCCCGGTTTGTCGGCGACGTCGAGGCTGATGTGGTAGCGCGTGACGACGTCGCCCATCGGTGAGACGGGCAGTGCGGCGTAGGCGGACTCGCCGGGTCCGGTGGCGCCGCCGATCCGGTTGCGGCAGACGGCCACGAGGTCGCCGAGGACGGCGGACGCGGTCGGCGAGCCGCCGGCGCCGGGCCCGTAGAACATGAGCTGTCCGGCCGCGTCCGACTCGATGAAGACGGCGTTGTAGGCGCCGCGGACATTGGCCAGCGGGTGGCTGAGCGGAATCATCGCCGGGTGCACGCGCGCGGTGACCGACGCCCCGTCCGCCGCCCGCTCGCAGATGGCGAGCAGCTTGATGGTGCAGCCCATCTCCTTGGCGGAGGCGAAGTCGGCGGCGGTGACCTCGGTCATGCCCTCGCGGTGGACGTCGTCGAGGCGCACCCGCGTGTGGAAGGCGATCCCGGCGAGGATGGCGGCCTTGGCGGCGGCGTCGAAGCCCTCGACGTCCGCGGTCGGGTCGGCTTCGGCGTACCCGAGGGCGGTGGCCTCGTCGAGCGCCTCCTGGTAGCCGGCGCCGGTGGTGTCCATGGCGTCCAGGATGAAGTTCGTCGTCCCGTTGACGATGCCGAGCACCCGGTTGACCTTGTCCCCGGCGAGGGACTCGCGCAGCGGGCGGATCAGCGGGATGGCACCGGCGACGGCGGCCTCGTAGTAGAGGTCCTTGCCGTGCGCGTCCGCCGCGGCGTGCAGCGCGGCCCCGTCCTGCGCGAGGAGCGCCTTGTTCGCGGACACGACCGACGCGCCGTGCTCGAAGGCGGTGGTGATGAGGGTACGGGCGGGCTCGATGCCCCCGATGACCTCGACCACGACGTCGATGTCCCCGCGTTTGACCAGGGCGGTGGCGTCGGTGGTGACGAGGGCGGGGTCGATGCCCTCGCGCACCCTGTCGGGCCGCCGTACGGCGACGCCCGCGAGCTCCACGGGGGCCCCGATCCGGGCGGCGAGGTCGTCGGCGTGCGTCGTCATGATGCGCGCCACCTCTGAGCCGACCACTCCACAGCCCAGCAGCGCCACCTTCAGCGGACGCGTACGCATCATCCGACCTCGTTTCCTCATACCGTCTACGGTTCGACCAGTCTCACGCACCGGACGGGATTTTCTGCCTTTCGTCCGGATCGTGAGACGTTTATTTCATTTTCCCAGGGGCGGAAGACAGAAGATCTTGCGCCCCGGCAGCGGCCCGCCGACGGGCCTCGTTCTCATCCTCGCGCCATCCTCGACCTCACCTCGACACCTCACCTCGACCTCGCCACGTCCGCGCCTCGACCTCGCCACGTCCGCGCCTCGTCCGCGCCTCGTCGTCGCCACGTCGTCGCCTCGTCCGCGCCTCGTCGTCGCCTCGACCGCGTCCTCAGCCGACGTCGAGGCGCAGCAGGTCCTCCTCGGTCTCCCGCCGGACGATGACGCGCGCCTCGCCGTCCCGCACGGCGACGACGGGCGGGCGCAGCACGTGGTTGTAGTTGCTGGCCATGGACCGGCAGTACGCCCCGGTCGCGGGTACGGCGATCAGGTCACCGGGTGCCAGGTCGGCCGGCAGGAAGGCGTCCCGCACCACGATGTCGCCGCTCTCGCAGTGCTTGCCGACGACGCGGGCGAGCACGGGCTCGGCGTCGGAGGCGCGGGAGACGAGCGCGACGCTGTACTCGGCGTCGTACAGCGCGGTGCGGATGTTGTCCGACATGCCGCCGTCGACGGAGACGTACGTCCGCAGCCCTTCGAGGGGCTTGACGGTGCCGACCTCGTAGAGCGTGAAGGCGGTGGGCCCCACGATGGCACGGCCCGGCTCGACGGAGATACGGGGCGTGCGCAGCCGCGCGGACTCGCACTCGCGCGTGACGATCTCGGTGAGCGCCTTGGCGATCTCGTGCGGCTCACGGGGGTCGTCATCGCTGGTGTAGGCGATCCCGAGCCCGCCTCCGAGGTCGATCTCGGGCAGCTCGACGCCGTGCTCGTCGCGGATGTCCTTGAGCAGCCCCACGACCCGGTGGGCGGCGACCTCGAACCCCGACATGTCGAAGATCTGCGACCCGATGTGGGAGTGGATGCCGATGAGTTCGAGCCCGTCCAGCCGCAGCGCCCGCCGCACGGCTTCCGCCGCCTGCCCGCCGGCAAGCGGGATCCCGAACTTCTGGTCCTCGTGAGCGGTCGCGATGAACTCGTGCGTGTGCGCCTCGACCCCGACGGTGATGCGGATCTGCACGCGCTGCCGCGTGCCGAGGGACTGGGCGACGTGGGCGACGCGGACGATCTCCTGGAAGGAGTCGAGCACGATCCGCCCCACTCCGGCGCGGACGGCGCGCTCGATCTCCTGCGGCGACTTGTTGTTGCCGTGGAAGGCGATGCGTTCGGCGGGCATCCCGGCGGAGAGCGCGGTGGCGAGCTCGCCCCCCGAGCACACGTCCAGGTTCAGCCCCTCCTCGTCCAGCCAGCGCACGACGGCGCGCGACAGGAAGGCCTTGCCCGCGTAGAACACGTCGGCATCGGCGCCGAAGGCGGTGCGCCAGGCCCGCGCCCGGGCCCGGAAGTCGGCCTCGTCGAGGACGTAGGCGGGGGTGCCGTACTCCTCGGCGAGCCGCGTGACGGCGATCCCGCCGACGGTGACGACGCCGTCCTCGTTCCGGTCGACCGTCTGGGCCCAGACCTTGGGGTCGAGGGCGTTGAGGTCGGCGGGCGGCGCGGCGTAGTGGCCTTCGGGGAGGACATCGGCGTGACGGGGCCCGGCGGGGTGGGCGGAACGGCTCATGGCGTCTCGTGCTCTCTCAGAGGTGGTCGGGTGCGTCGATGCCGAGGAGGGACAGGCCGCCGGCCAGCACCGCCCCGACGGCTTCGGCGAGGGCCAGCCGGGCGCGGTGGGCGGCCGAGGGTTTCTCGGCGCCGCGCGGCAGCACGGTGGGCAGGAAGGGCAGCGCGGCATCGGCGACGGTGACGAGGTGCCGGGCGAGTCGGTCGGGGGCGCGGTGCGCCGCGGCGGCGGCGAGGACGCGGGGCTGGTCGGCGAGGGCGGCGAGGAGGTCCTGGGCGCCGGTGACGGGGCCGGGGGCGGCGGTGACGGGGCCGGGGGCGGCGGTGAAGCACAGGTCGGCGGCGTTGCGGGAGAGGGCGCGGGTGCGTGCGTGGGCGTACCGCACCCGGAAGAGCGGGTTGCTCTCGCGCTGGACGAGGTGCTCGTCGCCGGTCCGGGGCCGGTCGTGGGGGGCGGGGTGGAGCAGGGCCCAGCGTGCGGCGTCCCGGCCGAGGCGGAGGGGGTCGGGATCGCCG